>JANOHH010000562.1:0-4117 GCA_031406395.1 Verrucomicrobiota bacterium
GTCGAGTCGCGTGATGCGACCCGCGGTGCTGATGACCAGCGCAATGCCAATGATGCCAGAAATGCCGAGTGAAGTGAACCAAAGGTTCCGGCTCGGATCGAAGTAACGCACCGCGAAGAACAGGTACCAGATGAGGTAACACCAGAGGACAATCCGGCCGTTCGTAAGGTCCGAAAAATACTTCATGCAGTAAGATTGGACACGACAAGTCGATTCATTGCCGAATCCCACTCATCTCCCAAGCCTGTGCGGGAAGCGCCTGGGTGGGAATCCACCTGTGGAAGGCTGGCATGGAAGCGGAGGGGTCGAAAATGGGTTAGTTGGGGCTGAGCTTCGTGGGATCAAGCACGACATGGCGCACGTGCCGATTTTGCCAACAGCTATGCCGCCAGCGAGGCTATCTTTCGTCAGGCCAAACCGGTCAGTGCGCCCGGTTTTTCCTTTCTTGCTACCATGATTACCGCTGATTCGCTCGCTCAGGCGAAGCAATTGGTAGATCAGGGCGTCGCTAGCGACGGGAGTCGTCCGGCTCAGCCGGTAGTGCTGGCGAAGAGTAGTGATCCGCTCCGTAACATCCGTTATCTTCTTTTCGACAACGCCTCTCTCAACGTGAAAATCCGGGGTATTTCATCGAGTTTACGCACCAACTCAAACTCACCTCTGGGTCAAACCGGTCTGCTGGGTTACCAAAACGGTTTGGATCAATACAGCCTCTCCCCAGGTGCTTTTGTTCCGGGAGCGATCGCGGACAGTATGACTTCGTTTGGTGGCGTTATTTTTGGACCCAACAGTCAAACGGATCTTCTTGCTTTCATCGCTGCGGGGGCGGCGGGAAGTTATGGCACGGTGGCGGAACCGCTTCCCGATCCTCAAAAATTTCCCGATCCCCAAGTGTACTTCTACCAAGCCCGTGGTTTTAGTCTGGCTGAGAGTTATTATCAGAGCGTCAACGCTCCGTATCTAGGACTCATTGTCGGAGAGCCATTGGCGGCTCCGTTTGCTCTGCCAGGTCACGGCCATTGGGGCGGTGCCATTTCCAACGCTGTTCTGAGCGGCACGGCTACGTTATCTGCGAATTTTTCTGCCGCTGATACCAGCCGTCCGTTGCAGCAAGTGGATTTGTTTGTTGATGGGAAATATTTCAGTGCGCTGTCCAATTTGCCACCCCAAACTGGTAACTTGTTGAAGCTGACTTTGAATGGGTACCCGATCACTTACCCGATTCCTGCTGCCGCCAACCTCGGCACGGTGGCAACTGGCTTGGCGGATTTGATCAACCTTCCGACCAATACAAACAACACGAGAATTAAAGCCCTAGTTCGAGGGGATCGGATCGAGCTGCAAGCCATGGCGACCGACGATAAGTCGGTTCCGTTCTACGTGCGGGATGCCTTATCTGCGAATTCAACCGGCACCACCTACCGTGTTACCTCGCTGCCGGCTTCTTTCCCTCCACGGATAATTCCATGCAGCCCCGATGGCAGCGGCATCTTCCGGATGCAGGTGGAGATTCCGACCGCGTTACATTATGTGATCCAAAGTTCGACAAACTTGGTGACCTGGCTGCCAATCTATACGAATACCGTGCCCGGCTTGTTGGATTTTCAAGACACCGATGCGGTAAACTATTCCCGTCGATTTTACCGCGTGGTAGGGCCGATTCCGGACTCGCCTCCGAAATTATTTGCCCCAAGTATTGGGTTAGCCGGCACGTTTGAAATGCAAGTGGAGAGTTTGCCCGGCCAGCCCTGCGCCGTGCTTGTTTCTAGCAACCTGGTTGATTGGTCGCCTGTGCTAACCAACCAAACGGGCGGGCAGATGACTTTTGTTGATCCCAACACGACAAATTATACTGGCAGATTCTACCAGGCCTTGCTCGTGCCATCCCCGGCACCGGCCTTTGCGGTGACAAACGGGCCGCTCGGGGAAATGCTGGTTCGCGTTGACAATGCCGTTCTTCCATACAGGGTTGAGGCCAGCACTAATCTGGGTCAATGGACTGCGCTGGGCACTAATTTTTCCATTGGAAAAATCCAGACTGACGCCATGAACGTCGCGGGCAACGCCGACGCGTTATCGACCTTTCTGAGCGGCAGCCGCTCCACGTTTGCTACTTCTGACGCCTATGGCTATCAGCAGTATACCGTAATAAGCGGTTCGGTCGCCATCGGCGGTCATCTTAAATTCACGTTTACAAAGACCAACGGCACGTATGTGACCGTGGGTATTACCAATCTGTCCGGCGGCCCTGTCAGCTCCACCAATCTCGCCGGACAACTCGTTGCCTCTATCAACGCCAATCCCGCCTTGCAGGGAAGTGACGGCATTGTCGCCGAGGATTTCGCGGTGTTCAGCGACGCCACCTTTACTTTGCGCGCCCGAAGTCCGGGCTACCATGCCGCGTTCTTCAAGGCCTTGCCCAAAAGCTCTGAACTCTTTAGCCCCATTCTGCAAGGTTCGTCGAACCCATTGAACACGTTGACCAGAAATCTTTCCGATCTCCAGTCGCGAAACCACCTTTATGTCACGGCGGGCGCAAGCCGTCTGGGTCTCAGCTTCCCACTGGACACCACCACTCTGCCCGACGGTCACCACGAATTGATTGCCGTTGCTTACGAAGGCTCTCATGTTCGTTCCCAGACACAAAGTGCAACATCGGTCGTGGTTCAAAATAGCACTTTGCAAGCAGAACTCGTCATGCCGTCGCCAGCGACTTTAGTGGTAACCAACGGGTTTGAAGTCACCGTTATTTCCAATACCAACTCGGTGTCCCTGATCCACCTTTTCAGCACTGGCGGACTGTTGGCCGGCGCCACGAACCAGTCAACCGCGTCATTCGCTGTGAATGGACAAACCTTGGGGGTGGGTGAGCATCCTTTTTACGCAATTGTCACTACTACGAACGGACTCCGTTACCGGACACAGACTCGAAAGCTTGCCCTGGTGGGACCGTAGCATGGAAATATATCATTTCCCAAAGTTTGTACGATTTTTTCAGCGCCAAAGGCCAGACATTTGGCCTGGGGCCTTGACGCCAAGCAAATTTCCCCTTCTAAAGAAAGCTAAATCAAGTATGTTCTGATAGAATGAGTAATTTTTCTGGAAAGCTGCGGGTGCTGTTTGTTTGTCGTCAAAACAAGGTGCGCAGTCTGACGGCGGAGCATCTATATCGCGAGCGACCCGACTTGGAGGTTCGTTCGGCAGGGACGGCGACTTTTGCCAAGAACCAGCTTTCCGACGGACTCTTAGGTTGGGCACACGTGATTTTTGTCTTTGATGACACCCAAACCGAGGCTCTCGAAACCCGGTTCGGTCAGTTATTGCGGCAAAAACAAGTTATCTGCCTGGATCTTCCTGATGTATTTCAATATAAGAGCCAGAATCTGGTGATCAAGTTGACAGCAAAGCTGGAGCCTTATCTGGGGCGACCGAACTCAAAAAAAATCCCCGCCGGCAATATCTTGGTTGGTAGAATTCCCGATCCATCAAATCCTTCAGGCAAGCCCGGTCGTTCCTTGATATCCCAAATGTTGGAGGCAGTTGGGGTTGGAAGCAGAAAAAAGAAAATGCCAGATGCATGACCGGGTTCACAGCGATGGCCGGGTTTCGGCGGAGCGCAAAATTTCTTCAAACATAATGAGCTGTTCTTCGTTAGGTCAGGGATAATCGTTTAGCGCTCTCAAAAGACATGCGTGACTACTTATTCAAGCGATGCCTGGCAGGACTCCGGACGATGATTTGCAACGCTACTTTTCCAAGAAAAAAAGTGCAAATTATTCTTGCGTGGGCGCGACGAACGCTTTTAATACGAACAAGTCGAACGACTTTAAGCACGCAACCAAACAAACAAATATATGGCTAAAGCACTATCCAAATCACAAATCGCGGCTGAGATCGCCGAGAAGGCTGGTATCAAGAAGAAGCAGGCGGCGGAAATCCTCGAACACATTGCCGCGCTCGCTTACAAGAACGCAAAAAACACTTTCACCTTGCCGGGGATTGGCAAGATTGTGTTGGTTAACCGCAAAGCTCGCATCGGACGCAACCCGGCCACCGGCGCGACGATTCAGATCGCCGCCAAGCGCGTTGTGAAGTTTCGCGTCGCCAAGGCCGCCAA
>JANOHH010000136.1:0-2450 GCA_031406395.1 Verrucomicrobiota bacterium
GATCTACCCGCGTTCGTCGTGCTGACCAGCGGCAGCGGCGGCCAGGCATTGCAGGTGCGCTATTGGGGCAACGGTTTCCTGTCCGCCAACTATCAGGGCGTGCAGTTTCGCAATCAGGGCGACCCGGTGGTCTATGTTTCCAACCCGCCGGGCTTGAACGGCCAGCGGCGGCGGCAATTGATTGATGCGATGCAGGCATTGAATCGCAAGCAACTCGGCGCCCTCGGCGACCCGGCCATCGCGACGCACATCAACAATTACGAGCTGGCGTTCCGCATGCAAACCAGCGTGCCGGAATTGATGGACATTGCGAAGGAGCCGAAGGAAATCCTGGAACTGTATGGCGCCGAACCGGGCAAGGCGTCGTATGCGAACAATTGCCTCCTGGCCCGGCGTCTGACGGAACGCGGCGTGCGCTTCATTCAACTGTGCCATCGCGACTGGGATCATCACGGCGGTTTGCCCAACGGCATCAAGACCCAGACCAAGAACACCGATCAAGCCAGTGCCGCGTTGATCAAGGACCTCAAGCAACGCGGACTGCTCGATGATACGCTAGTGATCTGGGGCGGCGAGTTCGGGCGCACCGCCTATTCCCAAGGCGAGATCAAGAAGGACGATTTTGGGCGCGACCATCATCCGCGCTGCTTCTCGCTCTGGATGGCGGGCGGCGGAATCAAGCCGGGCTTGGTTTACGGCGCCACCGACGACTTCGGCTACAACATTACCGAGAACCCAGTAAGCGTGCATGACTTCCATGCGACGATGCTCCACTGCCTGGGCATTGATCACACCAAGCTGACCTATCGCTTCGAGGGACGCGACTTCCGCCTGACTGATGTAAGTGGGGAGATTGTAAAGCCGCTGCTGGCGTAGTCCGAACTTCTAAAATCTTTGTAGCCGCGGAGGCTGCTCCAATTCCCCGGCGATGGGTTCATTCTCACTTACTCTGCCGGATGATGCGATCCGGCTGCCGCGCACGGCTCACCGCGGTGTCATAGCTGATCAGGCATTTGCAGTAGAGGTCGTAAAGGCAGTTGTCCATCAAGACCATTCCATCCTTCCGCCCGGTCTGCAGGGTGTTCTCCAGGTGGTGCAGTTGGTTTTCGCGAATGATGTTGCGGACGGCGCCGTTGGCCATCAGCAATTCGTACGCGAGGACGCGGCGCGAACGGTCGGTGGCCGGTAACAAATCCTGCGCGATGATCCCCTGCAACGCATTCGAGAGTTGGAGCACGATCTGCCGTTGGGCGCTGCCTTCGAAAACGCCGATGATGCGTTCGAGGGCGTGCGACACGTTCGGTGAATGCATCGTCGCCAACACCAAATGCCCTGTCTCCGCCGCCGTGAGCGCAGTGGAGATCGCCTCGAAGTCGCGCATTTCGCCCACCACGATCACGTCCGGGTCCTGGCGCAAGACATGAACCAAGGCCCGGTTGAACGAACGCACATCCGTGAGCACCTCCTGTTGGACGACGATGGCGCGCTTGTTCTGATGCACGAACTCGATCGGATCTTCAATGGTGACGATTTTGCAGCGACGCTCGCTGTTGATCACATCCACCAGATAATTGAGCGTGGTCGTCTTGCCCGCGCCCGTCGGGCCGGTGATGAGCACGAGGCCGTTGGGTTTGCGGGCCAGTTCGTCGAGGCGTTCGGGCAGGCCAAGCTCCGCGCGCGTGGCGACCCGCTCGCCGCAAAACCGGAAGCTCATCTCGGGATGCCCGTTGCGCCGGTAAAATGTGGCGCGCACCCGGCCCGCCACGCTGTGCAACAGGGAAATGCACAGCTCCCAGTCTTGCTCAAATTTCCGCTGCTGCTGCTCGTTCAACAGGCTGTTCGCCATCGCGGAGACCTGGCCTTCGGTGAGGGCATCCTCATCGGCGATGATGATTTCGCCGTTGACCCGAAACGCCGGCGGCACGCCCACCACCAAATGCAGGTCGGAGGCGTCAAAATCGTTGGCGGCGGCGAGGAAGCGATCGAGGTTTTCAGCGCTCATGAATTGAATAATTGCCGGCCCCAGCCACGCAGCCGCGTCCAGAATCCGGTTTGCGAAAGTTTTGTCAGCGCGATCCCCACCTCGGAACAGTGCGGATTGAGTTGCTGTGCCTGCGCGTAGGAGTTACGGGCCGGGCCGGTCAAGCCAAGCGCCTGCTGGCAGCGGCCCAGTTCCAACCAGAGCAGAAAATGGCCGGCATTCCATTCCACCGCCGACTGCATCAACTTGAACGCGAGGGCAAACTGTTCATGGAAATAACGAATCCGGGCCGCCAGCCACGCGACGAACCAATCTTTCGGGGCCAACAGCAGCGCCTTGTCGAAGCAATAATCCGCGCGCGATTCCTTGCGGGCCAGCAGCACGTCGCCGCGGGCCAGCCAGATGTACGGCGTATCGCCGCGTTCTTCAATGGCCGCGTCGGAGAAGGCGAGCGCGCCCGGAAAATCGC
>JANOHH010000160.1:0-7427 GCA_031406395.1 Verrucomicrobiota bacterium
CGTGATGGCACGCGACAGATCGTATTCGAGCAAACGCTCGCGGTTGGGTTGGAGGAAGGGGATGGACTGCTTCGCGTCCAACAAGTTCACGGCCAGACCGAGGTAGAACTTCTCTCCGCTCTGCAGCGGCAAACCTTCCACCCCGTCCAGCCGTGCCGAATCCTCGGCGTCCGAGTCGGGTTGCGGGTCATATTTCTCGATGATGATTTTGCCTTTGCCGGCCTGTTTGTACTCGGCCAGCAGGTCCTCCACCTTGCGGGCGTAGCCTTTGAGGAAAACCGTTTCCGGTGAGGCAACCGCGCCTTGGGAGCAGTAGAAGCGAATTTTCACCGGCGTATCCAGCCCGGCCAGAATCTTGCGCGTGCCGTCCGACAGCGTGTAGGCCTTTTCCTTCGTCAAGTCCGCGCGCTGGCGCATGCCGCTGGTGATGAAGTTGACGGCGACCAGAATCAGCGCCATGGCGACCACGCCACCGACGGAGTAGAGAAACGTTTCGAGAGATTTTTTTTGCATCGCAATTTCTTTCTACCCCGCGCGATGCCCGCGCAGAATGACGCTCGTAGAGAAGAGCGAAAAGCCGATGAGCGAGAGGAAGAACACCACGTCCCGTGAATCGAGCACGCCCTTTTGGAAGCCTTCAAAATGAGTGATGACGCTGAACGAAGTCACCATATCCACCAGCCAGGGGCTGGCCCAGCCTTCGAGAAAGCGAACTACTGGGGGAAAGCCCGCGAGAATCAAGAAGAGGCAAACCACCACCGAAACGATGAAACTCACGACTTGGGTGCGGGTCATGGCGGACGTGATGCAACTGATGGCGAGATATGCGCCAGCCATGAGCCAACTGCCGATGTAGCCAGTGAGAATGACGCCATTGTCGGGGCTGCCGAGATAGTTCACGGTAAGCACAATGGGGAACGTCAGCACGAGCGCCAATCCCAAGAACAGCCAGGAGGCCAGAAATTTTCCGACAATGGCCTGCCAGGTGGTGATGGGCATGGTCAGCAGCAGTTCCAGAGTGCCTACGCGCCGTTCCTCCGCCCAGAGCCGCATCCCTACTGCCGGCACCAGGAAAAGGTAGAACCACGGGTGCCAGTCAAAGAAAGACCGGGTGAGCGAAGCCTCGCCGCGCTCGAAAAACCCGCCGACCATGAAGGTGAAGAACCCGCACAGCAGCAGGAAAATAACAATGAAGACAAACGCCAGTGGCGATGAAAAATAAGCACCGAGTTCGCGCTTGGCGATGGTTTTGATGTTGGCCCAGCTATTCACTTCGATCCCTCCTTCGCGGTGTCTGGCAGGGTGATGCTGCGAAACACTTCGTCCAGCCGGCCCGCTTCCGTGTGCATTTCTTCAACCTGCCAATGGCGCGTGGCTTCCAAAACCTCGCGGGTCAGATCCCCGTCGCCCGCCGTTCGCGGAAAGACCGTGGCGGTAATTCGCGTGCCTTGGGCTTCGGCCGTCACCTTCTTCGCGGTGCGCAGTTTGCCCAGGTCTTCCTTCACTGCGCTGGCGGTCATGCCGCTCACCCGCAGGGTAACGGCGCCGGCCCAGTCGGATCGCTGCCGCAACTCTTGCGGCGTGCCGTTGGCGACGATCCGGCCGCGATCAATAATGATGGCCCGCGAGCAAACCGCATCCACTTCCTCGAGGATGTGTGTCGAAAAAATAATCGCCTTCTTCTCGCCCATGCGCCGGATCAAACTGCGAATTTCGTGCTTTTGATTCGGGTCGAGACCGTCCGTCGGCTCATCGAGTACCAGCACTTCGGGATCGTGAATGATGGATTGCGCAAAGCAGGTGCGGTGACGGTAGCCCTTGGAAAGCGTCTCGACACTTTGATGCAAAACCGTTTGGAGAAAGCACATTTCGACCGCGCGCTGGACGGCTTTCTTCTTCGCATCCCCGCGCAATCCGCGAATCTCCGCGGCGAATCCAAGGAATCCGCTCACGGTCATGTCCGTGTAGGCGGGGGCGTTTTCAGGCAGGTAACCGATCAGGCGCTTGCCGGCGATGGGATTCTCCACCACGTCAAAACCGCCGACACTCACTTTTCCGCTGGTCGGCGGAATGAACCCGGTAATGACGCGCATGGTGGTGGATTTGCCGGCGCCGTTTGGCCCCAGAAACCCGAGCACCTCGCCGCGCTCGACCGTGAACGAAATGCCGTCCACGGCGTGTTTGGCGCCGAAAAGTTTCGTCAAGTTATCAACTTTGATCATGGTTTGCGTTTCAATTCCAACCCAAAGGAGCGTTGGAAATAACCAGCCGGAGCCGCTTTGTAAATGTTTATCGTCGGGCGTTTCGGTTCGTCCGCCTCCGGCGGCCAATTGTCCACTTTGCCGTCTTGGACAATCCAGTGGGAAAATGTTCAAAAAAAGTTTCGGCTTCTGTCTGTGTAACAGATTGGCGCTGGCGGGGCCACTGGCTTCGGCGTTGTCAATCGCCTCCGCCGTGCTTAAGCTGACGTTACGCGCACCGTATGACGCCGACCCAACAGCACGCCACGCTCGCGGCCACCAGTTGTCCGGTCGCCTTCGACAATCTCACGCGGCAACTCTATGCCACGGACGCTTCGCACTATCAGATCGAGCCGCTCGCGGTCGCGTTCCCGCGCGATGCGAAACAAGCCGCAGCCATCATCCAAGCGGCAGCGCAGGCGGGCGTGTCGGTGATTCCGCGCGGGGCCGGCACGGGCCTGATCGGCGGCGCCATCGGTGAGGGCGTGGTGGTGGATTTTGCGCGCTCCAACCGTTTGATTACTGATCTCGATGTGGAGCAGCGTACCGTCCGCGTCGGCGCGGGCGTGGTCCTCGATCAATTGAATCACTTTCTCCGGCCCGAGGGGCTGGCCTTCGGGCCGGACGTGGCTACGAGTTCCCGGGCCACCCTTGGCGGGATGATTGCCAACAATTCATCCGGCGCCCACGCGCCGCTGTATGGCACGACGGCCGATCATCTCGTCGAACTACAGATTGTTCTCGGCGATGGACAGATCCTGAAAATAGGATCCGGTCACAGTGCGCTGCCGCGCCAGCGCGAGTTGCTCGAAGACATGGCGATGCTCAACGCGCTGCAAATTTCCGAGCGGTTCCCGGCAGGATTGCTCAAGCGCTGGCCGGGCTATGCGCTGGATCGGATTGCCCGGGAGCCGGCCAACCTGATCAATGTCCTCGCCGGCAGTGAGGGCACGCTCGCGGCCATTACATCCGCCGTCATCAAGCTGGTGACCACCCCGGATGAAATCGGCATGGGCCTGATTTTCTTCGACGCCATTCCGGAGGCCATGCAGGCGGCGATGGAGTTGCGCGACCTGAATCCCGGGGCCGTTGAGTTTCTCGACCGCATCCTGCTGGATCAAACACGCGGGCAACGTGAGTTTCAGGCCGTGCGAGACTTGTTGGAACTGGATGCGCGCCCGGCCGCCGGCGTTCTGGTCGTGGAGTTTTATGGCGACGTCCTGGATCGTCTCACGGCGATGGGCGCGAAGCCCCTCGGCACGCGCAAAAAGATTCTGGAGACGCTGGCTGAGATCCATCAAGTCTGGGCGTTGCGCAAGGCGGGACTGTCGTTGTTGACCAGTTGCCGGGGCAACGCGAAGCCGGTGACGTGCATCGAAGATACCGCGGTGCGCCCGCAGGATTTGCCCGCGTATTACAGGGAACTTTCGGGGCTGATCCGGGACATGGGATTGGACGCGTCGTTTTACGGTCATGCGGCGTCCGGGTTGTTGCATGTGCGGCCGGTATTGGATTTGCGCTCCGCGGAAGATTTGAAGAAGTTCCGCGCGATCACCCAGGATGTCGCGGCGCTGGTGAAACATTTCAAAGGCTCGTTTGCCGCGGAACATGGCGTGGGCCTCGGCCGCACGGAATTCTTGCGGAAGCAGGTGGGCGACGATCTCTACCTGCTGATGCGGCAGATCAAGAAATCGTTCGACCCGCACAATCTCTTCAATCCCGGCAAGCTGATTGACGACGGGCGCTACAAGCTCGACACCAACCTGCGGCAGAGTGTGGGTGCGGCGCTTAAACTGCCGTTTGAACCCGTGTTAGCGTTTGCTGCGCGGGACGGATCCTTCAGTGCCAACCTCGATCAATGCAATGGCTGCGGCGGGTGTCGCAAAGAAGCGCCGACAATGTGCCCGACGTTTGTGGCGACCGGCGAGGAAATCATGTCCACGCGCGGGCGCGCCAATGCGATCCGGGCCGCGTTGGAACTGCGCGGCCTCGGGCGGTCGGACCCGCTGCGTTCTGCGGAGATGGAGGCGGCACTGACCAATTGTCTTTCCTGCAAAGCGTGTACGAACGAATGTCCTTCCAATGTGAACCTGGCTTTGCTGAAGGCGGAATTGCAGTGGGCACGGATCCGGCGTGATGGACTGTCGCTGCGCGAACGCTTGTTTAGCTCCGTGGATTGGTTGGGACGGCTGGGTTGCAAGCTGCCGCGCATCGCGAACGGGCTGCTGAAGTCGCCACCTGTGCGACGCGCTCTGGCAGGCCTCACCGGGATTGCGGCCGAACGCCTCCTGCCGCATTACACGAAGCAGCGGTTTGATCGTTGGTTCGGACAGCGCAAGCCTCAGTCCACCGCACCCCGGGGTCGGGTGCTGTTGTGGGACGACACGTTCGTGCGTTTCCACGATCCGCACATCGGCATTGCGGCGGTAAACGTGTTGGAACTGGCGGGCTACGAGGTTGCGCTCGTGAGCGGGCGCAAATGCTGCGGGCGCCCTGCCTTCAGCCAGGGCAATCTCGGCGAAGCCGCCAAACTCGGCACGCACAATCTCGCGTTGTTAAGCCAGAATGACGACGACACGCCGATCATCTTTCTCGAACCGTCCTGCTTCTCGATGTTCATTGAGGATTATCACGAGATGAAATTGCCCGCCGCCGAGCGGGTGGCGGCGCGTTGTTTTTTATTCGAACAATTCCTCGACGAATTGTTGCGGGGGGAGCCAGAGGCACTGGACTTCAAGCCGCGGCCGACGACGGTGGCCATCCATGTGCATTGCCATGCGAAGGCGCTGACGAATCCGGCCTACATGCATCGGCTGGCGGCGCGGTTGCCGGGGCGCAAGGTGCATTACCTCGACAGCGGCTGTTGCGGCATGGCGGGCGCTTTTGGCATGTTGGAATGTAAATACGAGTTGTCGTTGGAAATCGCAAAGCCGCTCATCGAGAAAATCCGCGCCTTGCCTTATGGCAGTCTGGTCGTAGCGTCCGGCGCGAGTTGCCGGCATCAGATCGATCACCTGGCGTCCGTGCGCGCCCGCCACATGGTCGAGGTGCTGGCGGACGCATTGGAGTAATCAACGCAACCTCGAAGTCCCAATATTCGTGGCACCCGCCTGGCGACGAAACTCCTCGTCCATTCGCTGCCACACCGCCGACATCTGCTGTACCCGCTCGGGTTGCGAAGCAGCCAGGTTGTTCGATTCGATGCGGTCCCGCTTGAGATCATACAACTCCCAGCGGCTGGCACTTTCGGATTCGGAGACGAGTTTCCAATCGCCGACGCGCAAAGCGCGGTTGCCTTCGTGCTGCCAGTACATTGCGTCCCGCGGAATGGCGGCCTCGCGTTTCAGGAGCGGGACGAGACTTTTTCCGGGAAGGGTAGGGCGTGCTTGTCCGCTCCAGATTTCCGGCGATGATAGTCCGGCCAATTCCAGGACGGTCGGTACAAAGTCAATGACGTGCGCGGGCGCCCGCCGCAGCTTGCCGGCGGCGGGAATGCCGCCCGGCCAGTACAGGATGCACGGCGTGGCGATGCCACCTTCGTGCACCCAAATCTTGTGCCGGCGAAAAGGCGCGTTCGCCGCGCTGGCCCAACCGGGGCCCAAACACAGAAACGACTCTGCGGAACCGGGTGGCTTCGACTGGTCATGACCGTCGCCCCGCACCAATAAGGTCGCGTCCGCGCCGTTGTCGGAGAGAAAGACGATCAGGGTGTTTTCCCATGCACCCATCTTGCGAAGTTGGTCGAGCACGCGACCTACTTCGCGGTCCAGACGGTCCACCATCGCGGCGTGGATTGCCATCTTCGTGGCCTGAAACTTCCGCTGCTCCGGTGTCAGTTCTTTCCACGGCACAGCGTGCTCGATTTCGCCGGGGCCGATTTTCCCGAGCAGATCAGGTCGGAGATAGCGCGGGGTGAATTGGGAATCGAGCTTTGATAAACCGGAATCCACGATGCCCGTCTGGCGTAAACGCCGCTCGCGTTGCTCTCGGATGGTGTCCCAACCCTCCAAGTAGCGATCACGATAGCGGGCGATGTCATCCGGCAAGGCCTGCAGCGGAAAATGTGGCGCGGTAAAAGCCAGGTAGAGGAAAAATGGCTGGTCCGAATGCCCGGCCGTGTGTCCGGCCAGAAAATCGATTGCGTGCTGCGCGATGGCCGTCGTCGCGTAATAGCCGTCGCCGGGCTTTACCGGCGGCAACGGCACGTCATCCAGCAGGTGGTTCTTCGGGGTGAAGTAACGGTCGTGATCTTCAAACGAATAAGAGCGGTCGAATCCGCCAGCGAGTACCATGCCGTCAATATGCCACTTGCCCGAATGATAGCTCCGATAGCCGGCCGGCCTGAGCAGGTCCGGCAACAACGCCGCCCAGGCGGGACGCTGTTTTGCGGGATCGCGATTCACTTGTTGCGCGTAATATCCGGTCATGAGGCACGCGCGTGTCGGCCAGCAGCGGGCGGTGTTGTACATCTGCGTCAGCCGCACGCCACCCGCCGCGAGCCGGTCCAGATTTGGGGTTGCGATCTCGCCTCCGTAGCAGCCGATATCGGAGAAGCCCAGATCGTCGGCGAGGAGGAGGACGACATTGGGCTTAGGTGGCTGGGTTGCGGGCCGGGCGGGTTCGCCTTCGCAAGGGGTGAACCCAAAAGTTAGTGCCAGCATCATGGCGGGAAGCACGCCACGCTTGTGATTACTTTTCATGCGGTTCGGGAGATTTGATCAACAGCTCGTTGAGACGATCGGTGAGCTTCCGGACGCGCCGGGTTTCCTTGCCAGCCAAATCGTTTTGCTCCCACGGGTCGTCCCGCAGATTGTAAAGTTCCGGGGACTGGTCGAACCCATTGCGCGGGTTGGGCGCGATCAGTTTCCACCAGCCATCAATTACCCAGCGATGCTCCATGCTTCGGGTCGGGTCGTCTACGTCAGCGATATTGTGGGCGTATTGCTCGCCAAAAATCCGGGTGCGACGCGCGACGGCACGTTGGTCGGTCAGATTCAGACCTGGCAAACCCTGAGGGGTCGGTGTCTTGATTAACGCCGCGAGGGTGGGCCACAAATCCAAATTGCTGGCGAGGTGTTCCTCGTCCCGTCGTGGCTTCACATGGCCCGGCCACGAAATCAGGATCGGCGTGCGTACGCCCCCTTCATAGGCGGTGAGTTTTGAACGCGGGGCAAACTGGTTCGCTTT
>JANOHH010000195.1:0-1673 GCA_031406395.1 Verrucomicrobiota bacterium
CGCGGCCGAAGGTGTTGCCGCAATCGGCGAAATGCAAGGGTCGCGGCACTTTGGTTGGGAAAATCGTCGTGCGTTCACCTTTAGTTTCCGATCTCGAAACCCAACTGGTGAATTTGAATAATTTCCTTCCACATCATGAAATTTGTCCGGTCCTCCACCCACCTATTGGTGACGAAAAACGTGGCGCCGAAGCCGAGTTCTTTCAGCAGCACGCGCTCCGGAGCTGACCGTCACCCGTGTTCTTCCCCCTGGCTGAAAGATCTCGCCGAGCGACGGCGTCGTGAGCAATTGACCGCCGGTGGCGGCTTCGACGCGCTGCCAGTGCGCGGCATTGCCCGTACTAAGCTTCGTGTCGGGCGAGATCTCCGGCAAATAGACCGAGTTTACCATCAGCCCATGGCGCGCGGGATAGGATAACTTCCGGTTGCAATCGACGCGGCGTTGACCCGCGTGACGGTGGGGAACACCGAGTGATGATTGCGGCCGACGATTTTCCGTTGACCCAGCGCGTGTAGATTCGGCATCAGTTCCGCCGTGACGTAATCCGGGTGCAACCCGTCCAGCACAATCACCAGCGAAGCAGGGTCCAGCAACGCGGCGCTATTGGAGAAATGGCCATGCCGGCAACCCGCGCCGGTGATGAGCAATGTGCCACCGAGGAAAACCCTCATGGCAATGGCGCGGAAGACTAGCGGTCGCGATTCACGCAGCGGAACGCGAGTGGCCAACCGGGCAATCGGGTCGAGGGCGGGGTTGGGGACAACGGTCGCGAGCCCTGCGAACGCGAGCCCGCCGATAACTTGCTTGCCACGTGGCTGGCGCTGCGATAAGAAACGGCTGGCAGATCAACCGGGCACGAAAGTTATGATTATCTCAAATCAGTTCACCCGCCGTCAGTTTCTCAAGAGCGCCGCCATGCTGGCCGTTGTCGCGCCCAGCCTTTTGCCTTCGTCCGGCTGGGGCGCCGCGAACGGCCCCAACGACCGTCTCACGCTCGGCTTCATCGGCATGGGCAAACAAAACAGCGGCCTGCTGAACGGATTCCTCCACAGCAAGGAAACGCAGGTGGTGGCGGTGTGCGATGTGGACACCACGCGCCGCGAACACGCGAAGCAGACGGTCGAGGATTATTACGCGAAACAAACCGAGAAAGGCACGTTCAAGGGTTGCGCCACGTACAAAGATTTCCGTGAGTTGATCGCGCGCCCAGACATTGACGCCGTGGTGGTCGCCACGCCGGACCACTGGCATGCCCTGATCGTGATTGCCGCGGCGAACGCGGGCAAAGACATCTACTGCGAGAAACCGCTCTCCCTGACGATTGCCGAGGCGCGGGCCATGGTGAAGGCCGTACGCCGCAACAACCGGATTTGCCAGACCGGCAGCATGCAGCGCTCCTCCCAGGAATTCCGCAAGGCCTGTGAGTTGGTCCGCAACGGGCGCATTGGCAAAGTCAAAACCGTGATCGTCGGCGTGGGCGCGCCCAGCAAGTGGTGCGATCTCCCGGAAGAGAAAATGGAGCCCGGGCTGGACTGGGACACCTGGCTTGGGCCGGCGGCGGCGCGACCCTACAATTCCGTGCTCAGTCCACGGGGCGTCCACGATCACTTCCCGAACTGGCGCAGTTACCGTGAATATTCCGGGGGCATGATGACCGACTGGGGCGCGCATCA
>JANOHH010000207.1:0-10077 GCA_031406395.1 Verrucomicrobiota bacterium
GCAACTTCAGGTTCTCGATGGTGTGCGTGGTGAGAAAACCGTCCTGCACGTTCATGAACGGAGTTTCCACGGCTTCCGCCGCCCGCCGCGAAATCAGCGCGAGGTCGCACGCCTCCTGGGCGTTGCGGCCAAACAAGATCCCCCAGCCACAATCCGCCACGCTCATCACATCATCGTGGCCGCAGTGAACATTCAGGGAGTGCGAAGTCAACGCGCGCGCGCCGATGTGGAAGACAATGGGCAGGCGTTTGCCAGAAATCGTGTAGAGCACTTCCTTCATCAACACGAGACCCTGGCCGGAAGTGAAGTTGGTCACGCGTCCGCCCGCGAGCGCGAAGCCTTCGCACGTCGTCGCGGCGGAGTGTTCGGATTCCGGCTGGACGAACGTGATCGTGTCGCCCCACAGGTTTTGTTTTCCATCCGACACGGCGGTTTCGTAACCCGTACCCATCGTCGTGGACGAAGTGATCGGGTACGCGCACGCACCGTGAGTGATATTAATTTCGACCCACACGACGCCGCCCGCGCCGTCAGAAGTGGTGGGAATGCCAGGGTAAGGGATATGCTTCGCTTCGTTGCTCATAAATTTCCTATGAGCGAGCGAGTCGTCAACCCCAACGCCGGCCACCGATTAGCTTGGTCGGCGCAGGAATTGTCGCCCACGCCCGCCGTCTATGTGTTGTGCTGGAGTTGAACATTAAAGAGCGCTCTTGCGGGAGGCAAGGGATTTAATTGCCGGGCGATAACTTTTATCGCTGGCAAAAGGTTGCGGCACAGACTTAGCTTTTCTGGAAGAGAAAATGAACGTAGGCCCAAAACCGCAACTGGGACAAGACGCCGCCGAATGGCTGGGCGATGCGCATCCGCTCGTCCAGCAACTCGGCTCGGCGGACGGTTTGGCGTCGCTGCACGCATTGGCGGATTCGTTGCGCTCGCAACCCGTCGCGAGTCTGCCGGCGTTGCGGGATTTTCTGCTTGCTTACTACCGGGGCATTCTGCTGCCGCACGAATTGCCCGCGATCCAGAAGGCGTTCATTCACGCCAGCCAGAATGAGGTCCGCGAACTCATTGCGTTGGACCAACAACTCGCCCAGGAACCGAGACTCCAGGATTTAGCCGCGGCCAGCCGCCGGGTCGGTCGGACGCAACTTCAGAAACTCCGCCCGCTACGCGACGAACGCGGGGTGCAACGCTATCTCGCCGCCGTGGAAAACCACGAAGCCCACGGTTGGCATACGTTGGTGTACGGTTTGACGTTGGCCGTCTATTCCCTGCCCTTGCGGCAGGGCTTGCTCGGCTACGCGCATCAAACCACGCGCGGGTTCATCCACGCCGCCGCCCGTTCGCTAAGACTTACGGAAGCGGATTGCCGCACGCTGTTCGAGGAACTCTGCGCGCAATTACCGGCGGCAGTGGAATTGTTGGTGGCAAAACCTGTTCCCGCAGCATCAGTTTTTTGAGCTGGGCTGGCGCGCGTCGCCACTTTTGCCTTGGGTTCTTCCAGTGAATTGACCAAAACATCCCGATGTCGCCGGCTTTGATTCTCGCCTGTGTGGGCGGTTACTTCGCGTTTTTGCTGCTGATCGCCTGGTTCACCAGTCGCAACGCAGGCAATAACGCGTACTTCCTCGGCAACAAAGCCTCGCCTTGGTACGCCGTCGCGTTCGGGTTGATCGGCGACTCCCTTTCCGGCGTCACGTTCATCTCTGTGCCCGGCAAAGTCGCGGCGGACAAATTTTCCTATCTGCAAATCGTCTTCGGGTACATGCTCGGCTATGTCGTCATCGCGGAAATCCTCCTCCCGCTCTACTACAAGCTGAACCTCATTTCGATCTACGGCTACCTGCGACAACGTTTTGGTCCGCGTTCGCAAAAGACCGGCTCCGTATTCTTTCTGTTGTCCCGCTTGCTCGGCGCCGCGGCGCGGCTTTATCTGGCGGCCAGCGTGTTTCAGGTGTTCGTCTTCGATCAGTGGAAAATCCCCTTCTGGCTCACAGTCAGCGTGACCATCGGGCTGATTCTCGCCTATACGTATCGGGGCGGCATTAAGACGCTCGTGTGGACCGACACATTCCAGTCCACCTTCCTGTTGTTGGGTGTGGGGTTGTCCATCGTGATCATTGCGCGCTCGCTCGATCTGGGACTGAGTCAGCTAATTACCACGGTGAAGAACAGCGACCTGTCGCAGACGTTTTTCTGGGACTGGCGCGCGACGAATTATTTCTGGAAACAATTCTGCGCCGGCGCGTTCATCGCCATAGCCATGACCGGGCTCGACCAGAACATGATGCAGAAAAATCTCAGTTGCCGTTCCTTGCGCGAGGCAAAGCGGAATATCTACGCGTTCACGGGTGTGATGGTGCTGGTAAACTTGCTGTTCGTTTCGCTGGGCGTGCTGTTGTATCAATACGCAGCGGCGCGCGGCGTGGAGATTCCCGGTCAGACGGACAAGCTGTTTCCCACGCTGGCGCTGCATCATCTGGGCACTTTTGCGGCCGTTGTGTTTGTGGTCGGTCTGACGGCGGCCACCTTTTCCAGCGCGGACTCGGTGCTCACCACTTTGACCACGTCCTTCTGCATGGATTTGCTTGGTATGGAAGAACGCAAAGACATGACCGACGCGGACCGCACCAAACTCCGGCACCAAGTCCACGTTGGCTTTGCGGTGGTGCTTTGGCTGGTGATCCTTGGTTTCAAAATGCTGAACAGCAAAGCGATCATTGACGCCATTTTCACGCTGGCGAGCTACACCTACGGTCCGTTGCTGGGATTGTTTGCGTTTGGATTGTTTGCCCGCGCCCAAGCCAACGACCGCTGGGTACCGGTGGTTTGCTGCGTGGCACCGCTGATCTGCTTGGTGCTGCAACAAAACTCCGCCGCGTGGTTTCACGGTTACAAAATTGGCTTTGAACTCCTCATCTTGAATGGACTGCTGACTTTCGTCGGGCTTTGGTTGATCCGAATCAAAGTAGAAGGTGCCGCACGATGAATCAGCACGAGCAACTTGACGCGCTGTTGAAAAGCACCAGCCCGTTCCTCGCGCTGGCGCCGATGCAGGACGTGACCGACGGCGCGTTCTGGAAACTCATGCACCGCTACGGGGGCGCGGATGTTTACTGGACGGAATACTTCCGCGTCCACGCTGTGTCACGACTGGAGAAGTGGATTGTCGAATCCATTGAGCAAAATACCACCAGCCGCCCGGTCATCGCGCAGATGATCGGCAATGACATCCCCTCGCTCATTCGTACGGCGAAGGAACTGCAACACCTCCCCATCGTGGCGATTGATCTGAACCTTGGCTGTCCGGCGCCCATCGTTTACAAAAAGTGTGCGGGCGGCGGACTGCTCCGTGAACCGCAACGGATTGATTCCATCCTCGGTGCACTCCGCGACGCGGTGTCCATCAAATTCACGGTGAAGACACGCGTGGGGTTCGCGTCGCCGGACGAGTTCGACATTTTGTTGCCGATTTTCGCGAAGCACTCGATTGATTTGCTGACCGTCCACGCGCGCACCGTGGCGCAGATGTATCGGCTGCCCGTGCATTACGATTTGATTCGCCAGGCCGCGGAGGCGATGACCTGCCCCGTCGTCGCCAACGGCCATGTTTATTCCGCTCCCCAAGCGCAAGCGCTGATTCAGCGAACCCAAGCGCGCGGCCTGATGATCGGGCGCGGCGTCATCCGCAGCCCGTGGTTGTTCAATCAAATCCGTCAGCAACTGCGCGGCGAGCCGGTCACATATCCGTCCGGTCGCGACGTCATCGCTTACATCACGGAGCTCTGGGAATCGCAGGCGAGCTTCGCCGCGCCAGAAAAGACGCAAGTCGAGCGGATGAAGAAATTTATGAACTACCTCGGCGAAGGTGTGGGCACGGACGGGCAATTTCTACATCAAATCCGTCGCTCCGAAACGAAAGTAGATTTTTTCAGCATCTGCCGGGAATTTCTCGACCACGACCAACCCCAGGCGCTGGAGCCAGCCAGCCCGACGTAGCCCCGGCGCGCGGACGGTCCCTCGTCCGCAGCGGGTGGAATGGTGTGTGAGCGTTTGAATTATCCGATATCTCCAACTTCGGCGGAGCGCTGCGAGCGGGACTGCTCGCGGTCCGGGGGTGTTGGCGGACCGCGGACGGTCCCCGTCCGCAGCGGGTGGGTAGCAAAGTGCGCGTTCGGATTATCCTGCGTCTCCAGCTTTGGCGAAGCGCTGCGAGCGGGGGACCGCTCGCGGTCCGTTAGAACCGCAGCTCTCCGCTCTCATCTCGAAACCGCGCGCTGCACCAGGGCCAATCCTTGGCCTCGTGAACCAAACCAGCTTTGACTGGATTGTTTTCGATGTAACGCTGCGTCCGCAGTTCATGCTCTCGATCCCGCATGTACGTGTCCCAGCAATCATCCGCCCAAAACTGGCCGCGCCGTTGCAACCGTTTGTTCGCTTCCCGCGCCGTGTATTCCTTGAACTGCTTCACGATTTTTCCCAGCAGGGTCACGGTCACTTTGAACAGCACATGGACATGATTTGGCATCACCACCCAAGCGCGCAAATCGTAGTGCCTGCCGTGATAGAACCGGAATGCTTCATCCACCAATTCGGCGATGGCGGGGTTGCGGAGATGACAAGCGCCCCGGCCTTTGTCGAGGTAGGTTTCCAATTGGCGGTGCCGTTCCAAGTCATCTTCGACTTGCAACAAAGCCTCCCATTCCGCTCGCAAAGCAACCGGATAGGAATCGGCCAGATGAAACGAAATGAATTGAACCAACTCCGGTTCGTCACGATGCGGCAGATAACCCCGCTCCTGCCAGCCACGATACCCACGCTTTGCCTCCGCCTGCTGCTGGGCTTGCGGGGAGGTCCAGCGACGTTTGCCAGCAATCAGGTCGCGCACACCCGGATTGTGCGGTGGCCCGGTGCGACGCGGTTTTGGTGGCTGGCTCATGGCGATGATTGAGCCGGGATTTGCCGCTCATGGCAAGAGCGTGGTGGCATTTTCCTGGACCGCGGACGGTCCCGCGTCCGCAGCAGGTGAATCGCGAAGTGAGCTTTCGGATTATCGGGTAGCTCTCTTACTGGCGAAGCGCTGCGAGCGGGGGACCGCTCGCGGTCCTGGGGGTGTTGCGGCGCGCGGACGGTCCCTCGTCCGCAGCGGGTGGGTGGCAAAGTGAGCGTCCGGATTATCCCAGGTCTCCCTGTCTGGCGCAGCGCTGCGAGCGAGAGACCGCTCGCGGTCCGGGGGGCGGGGCGAGCCGACTACATGTCTGGCCAAATTTTATAGCTGCGACCTGCGGCAAAATTTTGCATAGTTTCCCAAGGCAAAATGATAACTTGAAGGACCAGCTATGAACGCAATGCACGAGATTGATTACCAGATTCACGGCGACGCGATGCAGTAGGTCGAAATTGAACTCGATCCCATGGAAGCCGCCGTGGCCGAAGCCGGCGGCATGATGTACATGGATGACGGCATCGAGATGGAAACCATCTTCGGCGATGGCTCGCAGCAGACCAGTGGTTTCATGGGCGCACTGATGGGCGCGGGCAAGCGATTGCTCACTGGCGAATCTTTGTTCATGACCATTTTCCAGAATCGTGGCCAGGGCAAGAAGCGGGTCGCGTTCGGAGCTCCGTATCCAGGCAAAATCATTCCGGTACATCTCGCCGAAATCGGGGGCGAACTGATCGCGCAGAAAGATTCCTTTTTGTGCGCCGCCAAGGGCGTGAGCGTCGGCATCGCCTTCACTAAGAAGATTGGCGCGGGATTCTTCGGGGGCGAGGGATTCATCATGCAGCGGTTGCAGGGGGACGGCTGGGCGTTTCTGAACGCCGGTGGCAATATCCACGAACGCGTGCTCGCCCCGGGCCAGCTGTTGCGGGTGGACACCGGCTGCATTGTCGCTTTCGAGCCAGGTGTGGCGTACGACATTCAATACGTGGGCAAAATAAAATCCGCGCTGTTGGGCGGCGAGGGTTTGTTCTTCGCGACGTTGCGCGGCCCGGGAAAAATCTGGCTGCAATCGCTGCCCTTGAGCCGCATGGCGGATCGCATCGTGATGGCCTCGCGCAAGGGCGGACGGGAAGAAGGCTCGGCGCTTGGCGGGCTGGGGCGGCTGCTGGATGGCGACAATTCCTGACCGGAGCGCGGGCAGCATGGTCAGCGCCGGTGGCGGGGCATCACGATTACGGCACGCAATTGTCGGTTTCAAGAAAGTTCACGGACAATAAACTTGTCTCGCCTGCCCGCTTCGATAACTTTGCCCGACCATGAAAGTTGAATTCTACGGCCACGTTCGCCAATACAAAAACATCCAGCAGGAGATCGACGCCAACATCCAGGAAGTGTTGTTGAGCGGTAACTACGTCCAGGGCCCGATGCTTAAGCGCTTCGAGGCTGAACTCGCAACCTACCACGGCACCAAATACGCCGTCGGGCTGGCCAACGGCACCGACGCCATCTGGCTCGCGCTGATGGCGATGAACATCGGCCCGGGCGACGAAGTCATCACCAACGCCAACACTTTTTTTGCCACGGCGGAAGCGATTTGGATCGCGGGCGCCACGGCCGTCCTCGTGGATTGTTGCCCCAAGACCAAGTGCATTTGCCCGGACAAGATCGAAGCCGCCATCACCCCCAAGACCAAGGCGATCATCCCCGTCCATCTTTACGGCCAGTGCGCCGACATGGTCGCGATCAAGAAAATCGCCGACAAACACAAACTCAAGCTCATCGAAGACAACGCGCAGGCCATCGGCGCGGCGGGCCCCGGCTTTAAGATCGGACAACTCAGCGACGTGGCCACGACCAGCTTCATCATCCAGAAAAACCTCGGAACGTTTGGCGACAGCGGGGCGCTGGTGACGAACAACGCGGAAATTGACGCGGCGGTGCGCCGGTTGCGCAATCACGGCTCGACCGCCCGCAACGTTCACAGCTTCGGCTTCAACAGCCGCCTCGACGACCTGCACGCCGGCATCCTCAGCGCCAAGCTCAAGCACATTGACGAGTATAACGACCAGCGCCGCAAATGGGCCGACCGCTACACGGCGGGCTTGAAAGGCTCGACCACATTCGATCTACCGGTGGCTTTGCCGGGCTACCGGCATGTGTTCCATCTCTACGTCATCGAGACGAAGAAGGCCGAACAGCGCGACAAACTGGTGGATTTCCTGGTGGCCAATGGCGTGGATGCCAAGACGCATTACTCCATCGCCATCCACAAGCAGGCTGGTTATCCGTGGGGCAAGAATGCGCGCGTGGTCGGACCCGTGACCAACGCCGAAGCCAATGCCGCCTGTTGCGTGAGCCTGCCTATGTTCCCGGAACTCACCACCGAGGAAGTGGATTACGTAATTGCCAAGGTGAAGGAATGGGATAAAGCCAACGCCGCCGCCGGCACCGCCCAACTGGGCGCCGCCCAGTGCGGGCCGACGTGCGCCTGCTGCAAGTAAGCCGAGATTAACTCTATCGAGGGTGCTTGGCTTCCGCCGGGCACCCTCTTTTAGTAAAAGAAACCCTTTATGAGCAAATACAAAGTCCTCGTCGTCGGCATGGGCAAGCGCGGCATGCACCACGCCACCAGTTTCAACGCCAACCCCAAATTCCAGGTCGTCGGCATTTGCGACATTGACCAGAAGCGTCTCGATGATGCCGCGCCCAAACTTGGCAATCCGGAAAAGAGTTTGGACGCCACCGCCCTGGCCATGAAGCTGAAGCCCGACCTGTTCTGCTTTTGCACGTTGCCGAATCTGCGGCTCGACTTCATCAAGCTGGGCATCGCGAGCGGCGCCCGCTTGATCGCGTTCGAGAAGCCCGTCGCCATGACGAGCAACGAGGGGTTGCAGATCAAGCACGCGCTCGACCAAAGTGGCGTGAAAGCCGTCGTCAGCCATCAGCATCGCTACGGAGAGCATTACAAGAAAGTGAAGGAAATCGTGGCGAGGGGCGCGCTGGGTCATGTGCATACGGTCTATGGCACGGCCACCGGTTGGGCCGCGCACATGCTCAGTCACCTGATTGATTACACCGGCTGGTTCAACAATTACGTGCCAGCCGAGTGGGCGATGGGCCAAGCCGCCGGGCGCGGCAAGCTGGCCGACTTGCATACCTCGCCGGATTACATTGCCGGCGTGGTGCATTACCAGAATGGCGTGCGGGGCATTTACGATTGCGGTGCGGGCGCGCCCGACGTGCCAGAAGTGGATGCGAGCACGGAACAGAAATTGTGGTGGCGCAAAGCCCGGATGGGCGCGCAAGGCAGCGAAGGTTTCGCCGAAGTGATCACCAACGGTGGCTGGCGGGCGGTGACAAAGAGCGGCGGTTTTCAAAGCGGCTCTGGCAACATGGACTACGTCGAAGATATGCCGCCCTACGTTCAAGAGATGGCGGACTGGCTCGATGATGACAAGAAAATCCACCCATGCGCGTTCGCCAACGCCTACAAAGGTTTTGAAATCATGTCGGCGCTCTACCGCTCCGCGGCGCACGGCGGGCAGGTCGCGCTGCCGCTGACCAGTGGTGAGGATGAAATCGCGCTGCTCAAGGCCAAAGTGCCGGAACGAAAAGTCCTGATGACCGTGGCCCAGAGCGCGAAGGAATATCCGAACTGAGCAACCGCCGCTGAGGTTGCTTGGCCGCAGCATCTCCCGATTGGCCGCCTCCTCGCGGGGCGGCCTTTTTGCTTGGCACGCCCCGTCGTCAGCTTAATCTCGCCGCTATGCGAACCCCATCAGCACAACTACCCGGCAGACTTGGACTCCTGCTGCTCGCCCTCCTTGCCCTGCCGACCGTGGCCGCGCCAAGGCCAAACGTGCTGGTCATCGTCACGGACGACCAGCGTTGGGACGCATTGGGTTGTCTCGGCCATCCGCTAATCAAGACGCCGAACCTCGATCGGCTCGCGGCCGAAGGTGCACGATTTGCAAACGTATTCGTCACCACGTCGCTCTGTTCGCCCAGCCGCGCGACGATGATGAGCGGGCTTTACGCCCATCGGCATGGCGTGCTGAACAATTTCACCGAATACCCAGATGCGCTGCCCAGTTACCCAAAGCGGTTGCGTGAAGTCGGCTACGAGACGGCTTACTTCGGCAAATGGCACATGGGGGAAACCAACGACACGCCGCGCTCGGGGTTTGATTTTTGGATGAGCCATCGCGGACAGGGCCGCTACTTCGACAACGAGTGGAACATCAATGGCCGGCGCGAATTCATCAAAGGTTATTACACGACCGTCATCACCGACCATGCCGAAGCTTGGCTGCGGCAGAAACACGACCGCCCCTTTGTCATGGTACTCGGCCAGAAAGCGCCCCACGGCGGGCCGATCGAACCGGAGCCGAAATACGAACACACTCTGGATGCGCTGACTGTGGCCAAGCCCGCGAACTATGACGCCTGGCGCGACGGCAAACCCACCTGGCTGGCGGAAAGTTTCCCGACCTGGCATGGCGCCGGCGGGCCGCTCTACAATTACAAGGACTACGACAAGTTCGCGCGGGCGTACTACGGCACGTTGCTCTCGGTGGATGACAGCGTGGGCCGGCTTTATGCGGCGCTGAAGGAAACCGGACAGTTGGAAAACACGGTGATTATCTTTACGTCGGACAATGGTTTTGCGTTAGGCGAACATGGCCGCGTGGACAAGCGCTAACGACTATGCCACACGCGTGGCCAAACTGAAAAACGGCATTGGAGGAGCACCGATTTTGAATGCCACCACCGTTTCCTCGAATGGCGGCGGCAACACGCTTGATGGCATGGCGGGCCTTGATTTCTTCTTCGCCAACATGAACGGCCTGGACACACTTGATATCGATCTATTGACCGAAGAGTTCGTGGCTGTGTGATCACGACTCGGAATCGACCAATGGTGGACCGCCGAATCCAATCGTCAATTCGCGGATCGTGATCAAATTCATGGCGGTCTTTTGAGTCCTGGGCAGGGCTTTCATCGACGAATATGGAACAAAATGCCGCCGACGTCTAATTGCTTTGGGTTAATTTCGGTCGTCCCTGTGCGTTTGCCCCATCGGCGGCGATAGAGGAGGTAGCCAAAGGAGATTCTCATGTTTCGCAAGTTT
>JANOHH010000231.1:0-2073 GCA_031406395.1 Verrucomicrobiota bacterium
GCGGACAATATTCGCAAGTGCCTCGTGATCCTGCGCGATGACGGTTATGACGGTGTGTTGAGCGTCGAATGCGAAGGTCAGGGCGGACCGATGATTGAGGAATCGCTCGCCTGGTTGCGGGCCACGCTCAAGGAACTCGGAATCAAGGAGACCTATTAACAAATCGTGAATCTACACTGCAACATGAACCCACTATCCAGCATCACCCGCCGTTCGTTCCTCAAGACCTCCGCCTCCGCCGCATCCGCCGCCGCCCTGGGGGTGGGTTGCAAGACCACGCCAAAACCCGCAGCCGTGACGAGCACCGCCGCCACGCTGGCCGCCGTAACGCCCGTCCATGCGGCGGGCAGCGACATTATCAAGGTTGGCATGATCGGTTGCGGCGGACGCAATTCGGGCGCCATCGTGGAAGCGCTCACCGCCGACAAAGGCGCGCGACTCGTTGCCATGTGCGACATCTTCCTGGACCGCGTCCAGGACAAGCTCACGCACATCCGCACCGCCAAACCCGATCAGGTGCAGGTGGACAGCGACCATTGCTTCACGGGGTTTGACGGCTACAAGAAAGTGATCGAAGCCTCGGATGTGGTGCTCATTGCCAACGCCGCGAAGTTTCATCCGCTCCACGCCAAAGCCGCGATCGAGGCGGGCAAACATGTGTTCGTCGAGAAGCCGCACGGCATTGATCCGTACGGCATCAAGCAACTGCAGCAGGCGTGCGACCTGGCCCGCGCCAAGAAGCTCAGCATCGTCTCGGGCCTGCACAGCCGTTATCACGAGGGCTACGCGGAAACGGTCAAACGCATCCACGATGGCGAGATCGGCGAGGTGATCGCGATTGAGGAAAACTTCCTGCGCGCGCCCTACGGCATCACCGACCGTCAGCCGGGCCTCACCGAATTGGAATGGCAGTGCAGTTCGCAATACCACTTCACCTGGCTGTCGGGCGATGACGTGCCGCAATCGCTGGTTCACAATCTGGACCGCGCGCGCTGGGTTTTGCACGAACAGACTCCGGTCAAATGTCACGGCCTCGGCGGGCGCTCGACGATGGTCGCGGGCAAGTATGGCAACGTGTTTGATCACCACTCGGTGATTTACGAACTGGAAAGTGGCGTGCGTATTTATGCGTTCTGCCGGACGACGACCGGCTGCTACGACGAATCTTCCAGCATCGTGCTTGGCTCGAAAGGCCGCGCGTCGCTTTTGAACTGCCGCATCTGGGGTCAAAAGAACTGGCGCTGGCAGGGCGATTGCAATCCGTATCAGATCGAACACGACCGGCTCTTCGCCGCCATCCGCTCCGGCAACCCCATCAACAATGGCGACTACATGACGCGCAGCACCCTGACGACTATCATGGGCCAGATTTCCTGTTACACCGGCAAGGAAGTGACGTGGGAGGAGATCAACCAATCCGACTTCGCCTATGCGCCGAAGCCGGAGGACTGTCGCGACGGCATGGCGCCGCCGGTGGCGCCGGGCGCGAATGGTTCGTATCCGGTTTACATTCCGGGGCAGACGAAATTGATTTAAGAAACCGTAGCCGCCGACGTCAGGAGGCGGATGCTGCCACAAAATCCGCCTCCTCACGTCGGCGGCTACAACGCTCGACGCCCAACCAGATAATGTTGAACTCGATGAAGCTCAGAATTTTTTCGGCGCTTATGCCACTTGTGTTCGCGGCTTTCGCCACGTGCGCTGCGGACAAAGTGAGCATCCTGCTCGTGACCGGCGTGGATTATCCCGCGCACCTTTGGCGGGAAACTGCGCCCACGTTGAAGCGCATCCTCGAAGCGGACCCGCGGATGGATGTGCGCATCGTCGAAGACCCGCATTTCCTCGATTCCGCGGCGCTCACCCATTACGCGGCGGTGCTACTGCACTTCCAGAACTGGGAAGTGGCCAGCCCGGGTCCCGCGGCACGCGAAAACCTGCGACGCTACGTGGAGACCGGCGGCGGTTTGATGAGCGTGCATTTCGCCTGCGGCGCGTGGCACGGCGAATGGCCGGAGTTTGAGAACATCGTGGGCCGCGTTTGGTATGGTTCGGGACCGGGCAAACCCCAACACG
>JANOHH010000238.1:0-2625 GCA_031406395.1 Verrucomicrobiota bacterium
GGCAGCCGGTATGGACAAGTTGGGCGAAGCCGTGCCCGCATGGGCCGCGCTCGGTTTCGGCTTTAGCGAACTGGGTGGTGTCACCTGGCACGCACAACCCGGCAATCCTTCTCCCCGCGTTTTTCGCGCTATCACTGAGGAAGCCATCGTAAATCGCATGGGGTTCAACAACGGCGGGGCCATCGCGCTGGCGCAAGCCTTGACCGACTGGCGCGCGCGTGGAGTCTGGCCGGGTCATCCGGTTGGCATCAATCTTGGCAAATCCAAAATCACGCCCCTTGGGGAGGCGGCGACGGATTACGCGGATTCATTTCGCGTGCTGCGCGACCTCGCGGATTTCTTTGTCGTCAATGTCAGTTCCCCCAACACCCCGAACCTGCGCCAGCTTCAGGACAAGGCTGCCCTCGACGAAATCCTGGCGGCCTTGCAGACCGTGAATGCCTCCGCAGCCAAACCGATTTTGGTCAAAGTGGCGCCGGACCTCTCATTTGAGGCACTTGACGAAATTCTGGACCTCGTCAGTCCGCGCCAGATTGCCGGGATCGTCGCCACGAATACGACAATCGGCCGGCCCGAAACCAAGGATGCTTCTGCCCGCCAGGCGTACGGCGAGTCCGGCGGCCTCAGTGGCCGACCGTTGCGGGCCCGCAGCACCGAGGTCATCCGCCACCTCTACCGGCAGACGCAGGGAACCTTGCCGATCATCGGTGTGGGCGGAATCTTCAGTGCGGACGATGCGTGGGAAAAAATCATGGCGGGCGCCAGTCTGGTGCAGGTTTACACCGGCCTGGTTTACGAAGGACCCGGTCTCGCCGGAGAACTGGTGCGCGGGGTGCAACAACGATTACAGACCGGCGGCTATTCCGGCCTCCAATCCGCCGTTGGGAGCGCAACACAACAGGCCCGGAGGAATTAGTAAATGCCGGCGACCGCCAAGTTCAAAGTCGTGCTGGTCACGGCGCCGGATCGGAAAACGGCGCGCCGGTTGGCCCGGGCAGCGTTGGCCGCGCGGTTGATTGCGTGTGCGAACCTGATCCCGAAAATCGAGTCGCATTACTGGTGGCAGGGGAAAATCGCACGCGGTCAGGAGGTGTTGTTGCTGCTGAAGACCACCCGCGCCCGGCAGGACGCGCTGGAGAAGTTCATCCTTGCTCAACATCCTTACGACACACCGGAGTTCATCGTGTTGTCCGTGACCGACGGCGCGAAGGGCTATCTCGACTGGCTGGTGCAAAGTTGCCGCCAATAAAGCCAGTTCGATCGGACGATGAATGGGAAGTTGCTTTGCGCACGTCGATAGCCTCGTCCGGCTTCGATGAACATCCCTCGGTCGTTCGGGCAGGCCCTCGGTTGAAGCAAACGTCCGCCGCGTCTCTTCTCTGTGGTATCCTGGCGCCGTATGGGTCCGTTCCGCCGGAGTCCTAACCACGTCTGATAGGCGCCCGACTGCGATCGCCACGATCTCCGGGTTGACGAATTCGCTCAATGCTTGCTCAGTGGGCGAAGTCTGCGTAGTTGTGGCGGTTGATCACGACCGGCGTGGGTATGGGCACGATAAACTCGCCGCCGGCCATGATATAAGCCTTTTTCTTTGGCAGAAATTCCTGGAGAAAGTTCCAAGCCAGGATCAGGTAGGCGTCGGGTGGCGTCGTCAGCTTCTCGTCCACAATTGGGAGCCGCGCGCCGGGAATGTATTTGCCGATCTTGAGCGGGTTGACTTCCACGGCGCATTGCACCAACCCGGTCGTGATCTGAAAAGAGTTTAGCAGGGTGGCGCCTTTGGCCGGGGCGCCGAAGGCTTGCACGGTTTTCCCTTTCGCAGCGTAGTCGCGTAGGATGGCCATGAGTTCCGTCTCAATCTCCCGCACACGTTTGGCGAAATTCCGGTAGGTCTCGAGTTTGTGACAGCCGAGTTGTTCCTCGTCCGCGCGCATTTTCTGAACCGACGCGTCAATCCGCTGCGTGCCTTTCGGCGCCACGAGCAACTCCATCGAGCCGCCGTGGATCGTCATCATGTCGGCGTGGAAGATTTCCAGTCCGTATTGGGAGAACAATCGTTCCAGCGATTTTACCGTCCAGTATGTCAGGTGCTCGTGGTAAACCTGATCAAACTGCGTGTGGCGCAGCATGGCGGTCAGAGAAATCGCCTGCACACAGAACACGCCGCCGTCGCGGATCAGCTCCGCGATGCCCTCCGTGACGCTATGCAGTTCTTCGAGGTGAAAGAAAACGCCCGCCGCCGTGACGAGTTGGGCGCGGCCTTTGGTGGCGATAATTTCGCGGGCCACTTCGACATTGAAGAAGCGTGCCCACGTTTCGATGCCGCGCTGGTTGGCCATTTCGGCCAGGTTTCGGGCGCCGTCCACGCCCAACGTACGCAGGCCGTGTTTCTGGTAGCACGCCAGCCAGGTGCCGTCGTTGCTGCCAATATCCACGACCAGATCGTTAGGCTTGAGGTCCAGGCGCGCGACGAGGCGGTCGGTGCTGTTCTGGAAATGGGTACGCAGGGTCTGAGTCGTGCCGGAGACGTAGAGGTATTCGCCGAACATCGTTTCCTTGGGCACGGTGTAGTTGATCTGCACGGCGGTGCAGTCGTGGCAAAAGCAGACCTGCAAAGGGTAATAC
>JANOHH010000575.1:0-2541 GCA_031406395.1 Verrucomicrobiota bacterium
TGCCATTTTGGCGGCGATGCTGCTGCCTGCGCTGGGCAAGGCCAAGGACAAAGCCAAGGACATCGGCTGTCGCAATAACCTTCATCAGATTCAGGTAGCCGCGCAGATGTACGCCGATGATTTCCAAAACACGTATTGGAATCTGGGAGCAGGGGTTATTCCTAACGGCGGCCGCTGGACAAAGGATCCGACGTCCGATGTTTTGCTTAAGCCTACAGATGGCGAAGCCTATTGGGCACTCGGGTATTACAGTTATTTTAAGAACCGGAGGGTCTTTGGTTGCCCAAGTGTCGGGAAATACGTTGATATGTGGTGGGAAGACGGCTTTAAGAGTTGGCCCGTGGAATTTTGGGCAAACTCCGGCTATTCCATGATGAGAAACCTGCTTGTTCCGTACACCGGGACCGGCACGCAATACGGTCCGGGCGCGAAGGGCCCGCTCAAGCTGAGCAGTTACATCAGTCCCGCCAGCACGATATTTTGCCAGGATGGGACTGAGCAGACGGCTGAGACTGAAGATTGCCTAGGCAAGTTCCCGGGTGAGAGTGAAGTGCTTGCGGATTGGAAGCCGGGCGCAAGATGGGCCGGCCAATATGGCCTCGACATGCGGAATGGCTGGTGGCGTCACAACCGCGGGTGCAACACGGTTTGGGTGACGGGCAACGTGTCGAAGCTCAAGTATGTAAAGGAAACGATCGGCTATGACTACCGCTGGTATACGGGCGAACGGCCAAACGTGATGCCCAGCTTTTAAGGTTCAATCGACCTCTGCCACGCTTAACGAATCATGCGTCTTATCTTTCTCTCGAAATATGTTCCGCTTTCAGTCCTGCTGCTGGTCACCATCCTGGCGGGAGGCTGTGGTGAGACGGCCGCGCCACCAACACCGATAAGTCTGGACCAAATTCCAACCGAACTCAGCAAGGTGTTTGCCTCCGCTTCCAGGGAAACTAAGGAATTGAGTGGGCTGGCCGTCACCGCCGTGCAGAGTAAGGAATTTCCCAAAGCTGCCGTGGCTCTTGATGCCTTGGCGCGACGTTCTGACCTGAGCAAGATCCAAAGCCGGACGGTCGCCGGCGCCGCCATGACCATCAACGCGGCTTTGCTCGAGGCTGAGTCCAAGGGCGACCCGCAGGCCGCCGAAGCTCTCAATTTCCGGCGCGCAACCAAATGACTGCCGGAAGGCGGTTGGCTGCTGATTACCTGCCGGTGGGGGATGACGGTTCGCGCCGGTTTCAAACCTGTTCCGACCGCGAAGTGGATTGCGTATTGACCGGGGACAGGCAGGCCGTTCGACACGTTAAATCCCTCGGCCCCGTTTCGAGCCGCACGCACTGAAATATGATTCCTGTTTCTGCTCAACTGATCGCACTCCTCGCATGCTGCACGCCTGGCATTCGTGGTGCGCCAGTTTCAAAAAGCTTCCCTCCACCCGTCGGTTTGCGCCTGCTTGGCTTGGCTGGTTTATGGCTGTTGATTCAGACGGCATTGGCCTCTCCGCTTCCGGGCGTCAGCCATGTCGTCGTCATCGGCTGCGACGGCTTGAGTCCTGATGGTGTGCTCCAGGCGAAGTCGCCCGTCATGCGCCGGTTGATGAAGGACGGGGCTTGGTCCCTGCACGCGCGCGGCGTCATGCCCACGTCCAGCAGTCCCAATTGGGCCTCGATGATCATGGGCGCGGGGCCGGAGCAGCACGGTGTCACTTCGAACGATTGGCAGCCGGACAAGTTCGACATCGCGCCCATCGCCGTCGGTTCCGGGGGGATTTTCCCCACCATTTTCGGGGTGTTGCGCGAGCAACAACCGAAAGCTGTCATCGGCGTGTTCCATGACTGGAACGATTACGGCCGGCTGTTCGAACGCAAGGCCGTCAATGTGATCAAGGACACCGATGGCCCGACCAACGCCGTTCACGAGGCGGCCGCGTTTTGGAAGGATAACAAGGCCACATTCACTTTCATTCATCTGGATCATGTGGACCATGCCGGGCACGAGTTTGGTCACGGCACGCCGGAGTACTACGCCTCGGTGGTGGTGGCCGACCAGCTCATCGGCGAAACCATCGCCGCGCTGCGCACCGCCGGCATGTGGGAGCATACGATCCTCATCGTCACTTCGGACCACGGTGGCAAGGGCAAGGGGCACGGCGGCGCGACCATGGGCGAGCTCGAAATCCCCTGGATCATCACCGGCCCCGGCGTGAAAGCCGGTCATGAAATCAAATCTCCCGTCAGCACCTGCGACACCGCGGCCACGATCGCCTACGTTTTCAAACTGAAGCAACCCGACGTCTGGATCGGCCGCCCCGTGCGCGAGGCGTTTAGGTGAAAGCTTTAATCCAATTAGCATCCATTGGGGTATTCCTTGGTTCTTCACAATTCTTGGTGGAGCCGATTGGGAAGCGAACCCCGGCTCCCCGGCAGTTAGTATCAACGCCCGACCTTAACCTGAACCTTCCCTGGTATTTGGTAGGGACGCGTTCCACCCGCGTCCCAAACTGCTTGCGGGAAAGTTGGGGACGCGGTGGAACGCGTCCCTACC
>JANOHH010000576.1:0-2142 GCA_031406395.1 Verrucomicrobiota bacterium
GGTTCATGTTCTGGGAGTTGAGCCTGATCCCGGCCTTCTTCCTCGTGCGGCTCTGGGGCGGACCGCAACGCGCGCCCGCAGCGACGCAATTCTTCATCTATACCATGGTCGGCAGCGTGGCGATGTTGCTGGCGTTTCTCGCTATCTTTCTGGCAACGAGCCAGCCCGGCGTAGCGGGTGTTTTTGATTTCATCGAGCTGGGCAAGCTGGCGGCGCGCGGCGAATTGAACCCGGCGCTCGTCAGCAAACTGGGTTGGTTTGATCTCACGGGCCGGCAGCTCGCCACGGTGATATTCGGCGGCGTGTTGCTGGGCTTTGCAGTGAAAGTGCCGCTGATGCCGTTTCATACCTGGTTGCCAGCGACGTATGCCGAAGCGCCATCACCGGTGACGATGCTGCTCACGGGCGTGATGTCGAAGATGGGCGTGTATGGTTTCCTGCGCATCCTGCTGCCGATTTTCCCGGACCAAATCCAGTGGCTGCGCACCCCGCTGCTGGGGCTGGCGGTCGTCACGATTGTGTTCTCGGCCTGCGCGGCTTTTGCGCAGCGCGACCTCAAACGCATCCTCGCTTACTCGTCCATCAACCACCTGGGCTATTGCCTGCTGGGCGTGTTCGCCGTGGCGACGGCGGGCGCCAATGTCATTGCACCAGCGGTGGAAAAGGCCGCCGCCTTGAACGGCGTGCTGTTGCAGATGTTCAATCACGGCCTCACGGCGGCGACGCTGTTCATGTTCGTGGGCTTCCTCGAACAGCGCAGCGGAGGCTTGCGGGGACTGAATGACTTCGGCGGGCTGCGCAAGGTTGCGCCGGTGTTTTGCGGGCTGATGGGCATCGCGCTGTTCTCGTCGCTCGGATTGCCGGGGCTGAACGGGTTCGTGGGCGAATTCCTGATCTTCAAGGGCGTATTCCCCTTGGCGATGTGTTCCGCGTCGCTGTCGGTGATCGGCATTCTGGTTACGGCCATAGTCATCCTCACGGTTTTGCAGCGTGTCTTCAACGGGCCGTTGAATGCAAAATGGGCGAAGTTTCCTGACCTGTCGCTGGCCGAACGCGCGCTGGTGGTCATTCCGATCGCGCTGATGTTCGTGCTCGGGCTGTGGCCTCGACTGATCTTGGACGTGATTAATCCAACGGTTGTGCAGATGGTGGAGCAATTGAAGTTTTAACCAAGGATCAGAATGAATCTAGAATCTGTCATAACCGAAATTCAGAACCAAATTCGGACAGGCCAGTTTAAGAATGAGGCCGAAGTCAAGCAGGGCATCGTCCTTCGGATTCTTAACACGCTTGGCTGGCAGATTTTTGATGCTCGTATTGTCTGCCCAGAATACGCCCTGGAAACACGACGGGTGGACTATGCGCTTTGCCATCCGCAATCCGTCCCGAAATTGCTGTTAGAAGTCAAAGACATCGGGAACGCGGGCGGAGCAGAGCGTCAGTTGTTTGAGTATGCCTTCCATAAAGGGATACCTATGGCCATCCTCACGGATGGTCAGGAGTGGTCTTTCTTCCTGCCTGGAGAGCAAGGCGATTACCAAGAACGATGTGTTTACAAACTAGATTTGCTAGCGCGACCTGTTGAGGATAGCGCCAAAATCTTCCAACGTTATCTCGCTCACGATGAAGTCGCGTCGGGTCGTGCGCTTCAATCAGCTCGCGATGATTATCAGAACGTCAGCACGGCGCGAAGTATCCAAACTGCGCTGCCCGAAGCTTGGAAGAGTTTGCTGGAGGAGGAGGATGAACTGCTCTTGGAACTGCTGGCAGATAAGGTGCAAACCTTGACCGGATTCAAACCATCTCCTGACACTGTGGCGAATTTTGTTGCAGAACGTGTGCTTGACGCACGTTCAGCGCCCCACGCGGTGCATCGGCCAACTGAAACGCCGCCCGCTCAAACGCACACTCACGAACGTATTCCTGCGAGGACCACCGGTCGAATCAAGGAATTTAGTGCTGCAAAAATCCAAGGAAGTCTGCTTCAAGGATCATCGGCAAAGGACGTGATGATTAAAGTTCTTGGTGAGTTCCATCGGCGCGACCCAACATTTCTGGAACGCTTTGCTGCGTTACCGCGGCATGGACGGAGACGTCGGTACATCAGCCGAAACAAAATGGAACTGTATCCCGGACGGCCTG
>JANOHH010000254.1:0-1396 GCA_031406395.1 Verrucomicrobiota bacterium
GGAATTATGGAGCAAAGAAGCGAAGGCATGGCTGGTGGGTTATTATCTGATCATGCCAGACCATCTGCATTTCTTCTGCGCTCCACACGATTTGCACTTCGACATTGATCAATGGGTCGAATTTTGGAAACGGCAGTTCAGTCGGCGGCATCTGGACCAATCGTGGGCATGGCAGCGAAAATCTTTTCATCATCGGATGCGCGATCGGATTGAGTATGAGGAGAAACTGGTTTATGTGCGCGAAAACCCACTGCGGAAGGGGCTTGTTGAAGAGCCGGAGGACTGGGCTTTTCAAGGGCGCATCCACGCCATCAGGTGGACTACGAGTTAAATGATAGGGACGCATTCCACTGCATCCCAAACTCTCGCTGAAAATTGGCGGAAGAATGGGACGGGGTGGAAAGGGTCCCTACCACGTGATCCGCCGCACTTTCAACGATTCCACGACCGTGCCGCGCAACGGGATGATCTCCGGTTGCTACCCACTGGACAAATACTACGCGGCCAAACCGGAGTTCCAGCAGTTGAAGGAAGTGAAGAAGAAAGTCGATGGGTGACTGTCCGGACAGGATTAGCACTCACCGTTTCTTCACGAAGTCACCGACCCGGATGACACCCGGTTGCACTACTTTCGCATTGATGCCTCTCAGGTGAAGTTCCCTGCCCGTGGGCGAATTGACGAATTTCATCGCATCCTCACCGAAACGCGCGGAAAACTTCCGGCAACCAAGGTGGGGTGGAGCGGTGACTTCAATGACCGCCGTGCCGAGGGCAAGCCGCGTTCCGGGCGGGACATTGCTTTCGCTCAAATCCAAATCCACAAACAACTGATCCCCGGCCAACGCCCAGCGAGCTGGGTCCGGTGCCAGCAGTTCAATCACGCGGGCGTTCATGAGGTTGAGTTGCATTTCGGGGTTCGCGGACTTGTCCGGTGTGCCGTTGCTTCCCCGAGCTTGCCAGTTATCCCCCACGAGCCCGTCAGCTGGGTCCAGTTGGCCTTCGTTCAAGACTTCCCGGGTTTCGGTTTTTGGCCGGCGAACAATGAGTTTCAACACGCCAATATCTTTGGGCGACTGGCGAATTGTTGCCAGCCCAGCTTCCATTTCTGCCCGTGTCCGATATTTCAACTCGACCATAGTGTTACTAATTTGAGCGCGGTGAGGTTTGCTGTCGAGCCGTTTTGGTCCGTCCCAACCAGCGCCACGCTCCGTTGCCAGGCGAAGACAACTTCGCCCCAAGCGAAGGAATAACTTTCCGCTGCCAAGCGGGGGCCGGGCTTCGATGCCGCATGACCGGAATGTGTCTTGGTACGAGCGGCACACCCGGTTCAGTGATATTTTTCGCCCGCAGCAACTTTGCACTTCTCTCGCGGCACCGGGCGTGGTTCATTCTTGCC
>JANOHH010000580.1:0-1762 GCA_031406395.1 Verrucomicrobiota bacterium
AGAGGAAAGTTAAATAATTTCGAAATTCATTATTTCCTGAAACTGTTGATAACTTTGCCGCTTGGCTTGGCCAATCAATCCCCCGGGCTTGATCGTACCGTAATTGAACCCCCGCAACACCTCCTGGTGTGTTGTGTTGTCCAGTGAACCTGCGCGCTTCAACCTAAAAACGGCAGTTGAACCGCGACGCTCCGCCAACCGCCGGTGGTAAATTCTTCAGTTCGGCTGCTCTTTTGATCCTGGTTTGTCGGCCTCCGGCCTACTTCACCCACTTGAGGCCAACAATCCCGCTGCCGGTTGGCGATAGGGCTCCAAAATCCGCCTCCAAATGCGTCTCCAACGCTCCTCGGCATTCAACTGCTCCGCACTATTGTTGAGGCCACTTAAGAACAGGCTCAAGCCAGTCAAAAGTGTCTGCGCCTGGGCCGCGTCCCCATGGGTGCTGGTGATTCGCAGCGTCGTTTGCCCGCCGCTGGTGATGAGCCGTCCCACCGAGCAGAGCAGCAAGGGACGACTGGTGATCGCTTCGCGCGCTCGCTGTGGATCGGCGCAACGCACGAAGAGATTCCACCAATAACAGCGGAAGAGCCGTGGCGCTGCCCGCATTCTGGCGCACTCGACGAAACACCACCGCACGACGCTTGCGCGTCCACCCGCTCAATTGCAACGGGCCTTCGCATCCTTCCCAACCCTCCCGCACCGGTTGCCACCCGCTCTGACGTTCCAGCGTCCGGATGAGTTGCCCGACTCCCTTGGTGCTGCGTTGTCGAAACAAATAGCTCTGTTCACGTTCCTCGCAGGAGCTCATCATCCGTTGGTTGCCGTAGTTGGCGTCTCCGCAGACGAGCCAGGGCCGTTGCTCCGGAGCCAGCCGATCCCAGAGCCGCCACAGATTCTCCAAGCCATGCACCGCGCCAGACTCCTTGCCCGAACGTACCTCCACATCCAGGGCGATCCGCAACGTGCGTAGAAACACGGTGTGGTACGCATGGCTCGGGCGGCCGGGTTTGTGCGGATTATAGCCCACCTCAGCTCCCTCTTGATGTCCGTAGATGGGCTTGATCGTCACATCCAAATCCGCAATCCAGGGCTGTTCCAGAGCGGGTGCATAGCTGGCCAGAAGGGCTTCGCTTTGCCAGCGTGCCACGGTCTCTCCCACCTCATCCTTGAATGCACGGCGCAAGCTATCCTCGCTGACAACTTTCCCCATGCCCAGCCCCGCCGGGTTCACCCGATCCCCGCGCAAGGCCGTGACATGCGCGTAGCGGCACGCCCCGCTTAAAACGGCCAGCACCGACGTGCCCAGCACATCCCCAACAACAGGCGCATTGGGACTGCGGTATTGCAACGGACATGCGGCCACCCATTTGGAGTAAAGGCCGGAGGTCCCCAGAAACTGAGCGAAGAAGACCAGTTGCCCAAAAGGCGTCACGGGGGCCATCGGATCCCATTCCACATGAAAACGCCGACCCACCGTATCCACCGCAAGCGAAGGCAAAGCCACATCCTGACTGCCCGATTCAAGCGGTCGGACCCCCTCACCCCCAGGGTGAGCCTCTACGAACCCAATTTGCGGACTCATGTCCCATGAAACGAAGAACTTAGAAACTTTTCTAGCCCCAGCAACTGCCGTTTCTAGGTTGAACTTTCCGCCGCCGCCATACCATACGCGGTGGTTTTCATCGCTGTCCCGGCGACGAGCCGAATGGCTCGCCAAGCGAATTGCAATCCGCTAAAAATCAGCGAGCGCCGAAAGTCCTTA
>JANOHH010000283.1:0-2334 GCA_031406395.1 Verrucomicrobiota bacterium
CGCAGACCACGGGCAACAAAGATTTCCTGACCACCCCGGGAGGTTCGATGACCTGGCTGGGTAAGGATAACGGCAACCGGGACCTGAACCAGGTTTTCTGGGATCCAAACATTCGCATCCCGACCTACCGGAGCGCGTTGAGCCGGCCGATCAGCCTCACCCCCACAACCTCAAGCCAACGGGCGAATCTCGCCGATGCCGTCAAACTGGATGACCTTAGCAAGTTGGCGGGTCCCTCGCCGTTTGCGCCCACCACCAAGGCGCCGCCGCCGGCGATGAACTTCGTCGGAACCGCGGGCGACACCGCATTTCTGTTTGGCCGCCCAGTCGGCGTCTTCGTGAGTGTCCCCTACACGCATGCCTATAGTTCCTACGCCGGCGGGACCGTGGATCGGGTGGTTTACAATGGAGTGGGGAGCGACCAGACGGTGCGGACCAACAGCGCTTACTCCGAAGCCAAGGGCACCGAGGTGGTCAACTGGGCCGGGACCGCCAGCCTGGCCTATCAACTTCAGCCCGACCATCTTTTGGGCTACAACTTCATCTACAATACCTTTACGGAAAACTCCGCCCGGATCCGTGACGGCGAGATTTATGATCAGACCGGCGACGTCTCGATTCCCGACGTGGAACAGAATCGGTTGCAGTACATCGAGCGGACCCTGGAGACGCAGCAATTCCGTGGTGACCATCTGTTTTCCGTCGTGGGCGATCTGCAGTTCGACTGGCTGGCCACCTTCACCACGACGACCCAGGACGAGCCGAATACCTCGTTCTATAACACCAGTGGCGGTCAGTTTAACAACAGCCTGAATCCCCAATTCCCGAGCCGCTATTGGCGCGAGTTGGAAGAACAGAACCAAAACCTGAAGTTCGATTTTCTGCTCCCGTTCTACTTACGCCCGGCGCAGGAGAGCAGCCTGAAGTTTGGCGCGTTCAGCAGTCAGGCGGACCGGACTTTTCGGGAGCGGATTTTGAAATTCAGCGACCCCAACGGCACATACGCCGGCCCCCCAAACGACTTTCTGACACCCGCCACTCTTGGCGCCAATCCGATTGTGACCAACGGCAACTTCGTCACCTACAACTTCAAAACCTTCGTGCGGGCACCGGCCGATTTCAGTTACTACACCGGGACCAGCGATGTTCCGGCGGCGTACGCCATGCTCGACATTCCCGTGACCCCTACCCTGCGCCTGATCGGCGGGGCCCGCATGGAACGTACGGACATCCAAGTTTCGGCCTATACGACGGTCATTTCCGAAGGGGTCATCCCCGGGACGACCAACACCGTAGAGTTGCAGCAGGATGACCTGCTGCCGGCCTTGGGGTTGGTGTGGACAGTAAAATCCAATCTGTATCTGCGCCTCAATTATGGCGAAACCATTGCCCGGCCATCTTTCCGCGAACTCGCGCCGATTCGCAGTTATGACCCGGTGCTGGAAGAGGAACTCGTCGGCAACCCGCGGCTGCAGATCACCGCGATCAAAAATTACGACGTGCGGCTGGAGTGGTATCCCCGGCCCACGGAACTTTTCTCCGTGGGGGTATTCTACAAGACTCTGACCAACCCGATTGAAAAAGAGAACATCTCTTCGACCGACAGCATCCTCACCTTTGTCAATCGTCCGGAAGCCTCCGTCATCGGCGTCGAGTTCGAGGGCCGTAAGTCGCTTGATTTTATGGGCCATGACTTCCGGTACTGGACGGTCGGGGGCAATCTCTCTTTGATTCAATCCGAGGAAAGCGTTTCAGCACGCGACCAGGGGAACCATACCCGGCCGGATTTGTTGGGAACGACTCGACCGTTGTCCGACCAGTCGCCCTATATTATCAACCTCGATTTGACGTACGACAACCCGGTGTGGGGCACGACGTTGTCGATCAACTACAACATTTTCGGCCCGCGCTTGCTCATCGCCAATCTGAGCGCCCCGGACATTTACGAACAGCCCGTGCCCATCTTGGATGTGGTCTACTCGCAGCGCATTGGGCGGCAGTTGAATCTAAAACTGGCCGCCCGCAACCTGTTGAATCCCGTAATTGAGCGCACCTATGGTGAAGACTCCGAGGCGATTTATTCCTCTTTCACGCGGGGCCGGACCTACTCGATTTCCCTGAATTACGACTTCTGAGCCAGCCGGAGAGCCCAAACCAAGCCGGGGCAACGCCGAGGCGCCGCGGCCACAGTGATATGCGGCGAATTGTTGGGGCGGAGCAGGGCCGATTCCCGCAGCGCGGCTTTGCAAACCTTGCGCCTCGTTGTTTTCCCCTTCGTTCCCCCCACATCAACTGAATCCAGGATGAGGGCTGCTGCGGCCACGACCGCCCCGC
>JANOHH010000286.1:0-2548 GCA_031406395.1 Verrucomicrobiota bacterium
GGCAAGAAGCTTCTGGATCCGTTCAAATTTCTCCGAAGTGGTTATTGGTTCCGCATAATTCTTTTGGCCTAGAAACTCCCCAAGCAAGATACGATTTGAAAGAATAGCTTTGATAGTCTTGGGGGACCAGTGACGCTGGCTCCGGATACTTGGAATTTTCTTTGAATTCAAATTAGCTGATATGCCGTGAAGACTTTGACCCGTCAAATAATCTTCCACCATTGCGGCAATCAGTGGGGTTTTGTCGTTGTGTTCGTATTGCTTGCCATTCCAAGAAAGATATTTTGGAACGTTATGGTGTCTCACAATCTGTCCCAACTGGATACGTTCCACTTTTCTAAACCCAGCGTCTTTAACTCGCTTGGATAAATTCAAACTGAATTCAAAGGCACTTTTCAGCGCAACCATGATTTCAATTCGGTCTGCCAGTGAATTAACACTTTCTTTGGTATAGGTCTTACCGATGAAAGCAACGTGGACAGCAACGCCAGATTTGAGCAATTGCATTAGGGACATTTCGCTTTCGTCCAAGTCTTGCCTGCTCCAACGGTCCCACTGCTCCAGACAAAGCAACGGAGAAATGCCAAGCCGTTTCTGTTCTGCTAATTTTAGAAATTCTGACAATGCACCTTTCAACCGATTCTTTCCCTTGTATGCGGATACCCCTAAATCTTGGAAAGTCTTGGGCGAAGGGGTCCAATTGTTTTCTTTGCATATTTCCTCCGCTCGTTCAAGTTGTCGCACGGCTCCAACGGAAGTACGCTTTTGCTTTGAGGAACTAAGTCTTGCGTAGGAATAGCAGGTATATTTCATGGGGCGAAACTACGCTTGTGCAAAAAGGAAAGCAAGTATGCCCACCGCCTGCATGAGCGCGTAGCAAATTGTCGAACCGACGAACTTGAATCCGCGCTGCAACAAATCCTTGCTCAACGCATCGGACTCCGGCGTGCGGGCCGGAATATCCGCAAGCGAGCGACGACGCCCTTGTATCGGCTTGCCGCGCACGAATTGCCAAAGGTAGGCGTCGAAGCTGCCGGACTCTTTTTGCACCGCGAGAAAGGACTTTGCGTTTTGAATCGTCGCGGCAATCTTCAACCGGTTGCGCACGATGCCGGCGTCGGCCAGCAAAGATTTCACCTTCCGTGTGTCATACTTCGCGATCTTTCGCGCATCGAAGTTGTCCAACGCTCGTCGGTAGTTGTCACGTTTCTTCAGAATGGTGGACCAGCTCAATCCCGCCTGCGCGCCTTCAAGGATCAACATCTCAAACAGGAGGAGATCGTCATGCAGCGGCACCCCCCATTCGGTATCGTGGTAGGTAATGTCGAGTTCAGTCTTGGGCCAGGTGCAACGGTTCATGTTCGGTTGGGAGAGATTCACCACGAAACACACGAACTACACGAAAAATCCGGCTGAAACCGGCAGGCAATCCGCTGCCGTGTTTCTTGCGTGTGCTTCGGGTATTTCGCGGTTGCCATTAATCCTCCGGCAGCGGCCGGCCTTTGGTTTCCGGCAGGAAAAACAAGGCCACCAGACCGAGCAGAAAAATGCCGCTCATATAGGAAGCCGCCGTCCGAAAGGCAACGAGCTTAGCGTCGGGCGTGGTGGCGCCCGCGGCCAGCGCAGCCTGCAGATGGCCGAGCGTGAACGGCCCGCTGGCCGCGATGAACCGGCCGACATTGTAACAGAAACTCGTGCCCGTGCTGCGCAGACGAATCGGAAATAGCTCCGGCAGGTAGATGGCAAAACCCGCGAACAAACTTAGTTGACACGCGCCCATCACCGCGCTCATCCAAATGTCCGCCCGGCTGTTGAAAAGCTGGAAGTAACCGATCGTCGCCACGAAGGCGGCCACGAAGGCCACCGCGAAGGCCGGCTTGCGGCCCCAGCGCTGGGCCGCCCGCGTGAAGGCCAGCATCCCGAAGAACGCGCCGATGTTTTGCACCATCATGTTCACGCCAATCCATTTGGTTTTCTCGGCCGCGAATTTTTCCGGCGCCACGCCCGCCTGTTTGAGCGAGCGTTCGATGACGTCGCCCACCAGTTCCGGGCTAAAAAAGCCGATGCCCCACAACCCCACCACGCCGGCCACGCACAGCAACATGCCGACCAGCGCCGGCTTGCGCCACCGTGCTTCGCCAAAGAGCGACACGTACGAACCAAATTTTGCTCCGGTCAGCTTGCCGGCCGCCCGCGCCTGAACCCACTTCTCCGGCTCCTTGAGGCGCATTTGCAAAAACACACACAGGAACGCCGGCAGCGCTCCGATGATGAACATGTATTTCCAAGCCATGCCGGACGGGATGGATTTACCCTCCAGCGAACCGAGAAAAATGGCAATACTCGCTGCGGTAATGTTGCCCACCGCCGACAAGGCCTGGAGTGTGCCGAGCGCGCCCGTGCGGGAACGTTCGGGCAGGCCGTCCGCTACCAACGCCACCGCCAACCCGAACACGCCGCCGACACCCAGGCCCGTCACGAACCGGTATATCGCGAAATCCACCCAACCCTTGGAAAAAGCCGACAACCCAGTGCAAACCGAATACAA
>JANOHH010000305.1:0-2685 GCA_031406395.1 Verrucomicrobiota bacterium
CATTGCATTAATACTCTGCTTTTTCTGTTACATAGGTTTCGATTTTATTGCAGAGAGCGGTGTTTTTGGAAAATACAACTCATTTTTTAAAGCGCTGGGTATTAATGAACATTATGTGAGCATGAGTCGCGGGGTGCTGGATACGCGCGATTTGGTTTATTTCGTAAGCGAAATTGCGGTATTTAATCTCTTTACTAAGTTGGTTCTTGAAAGCAGAAAATGGTAGATAAGAAAACAGATACAAAAAATAAACTCGACTGGATCCAATAAAACTGTCTGGCTGATTGGTGGAATCGTCGCCGCAGTAGCGATTGCTGCTGTGATTGCGATTGCCAGCACGTCTTCCAAACAGGACTCTGGTCAAGACGTGGCGCAAATACAAATACATCAACGGCGCATTGAACAACAGACTATCCAGCAAGTCGAGGATGCCGCCGATGCCTGGGAAAAAATTGCCGGAGTCTTTCACCCCGGCCTCGCGTTTGAAAAGCGACTCGATCAGGTCGCCGATAACGGCGGTTGAACTCAATACAATGCCCAGCACGATTGCATGGATCGGCGTCATGCCCGGCATCTTGTCGGCGAAATAATACGTGTACACCAGGCTCGCCCCGGTGGCCACGACGATGGCACCGCCAAACCCCTCCCAAGTCTTGGCCGGGCTGATGCGTGGAATCATCTTGTGTTTGCCAATGAGCGAGCCAACCGCATACGCGCCGCTATCGCTGAACTTGGTGACGAGGATGAAATAGAGGACGTAGTATTTTCCGTTGTCGTGGATACCGGGGAAGAAATTGATTTTCTGAATGAAGTTCAGCAGCCAAGGGACATACATGAGGCCAAACAGTGTGGTGGAGATGGCGAGGATGCCGGCCGTGTTTTGGCGGGCGACAAATTGCCGCACGCACAAGCCGAGGACGAACAGGATCAGAAAGCTGGTTTCAAAGTCGTTTACCCGCGCCGGCGTGTCGTGAATGCCGAGCCGTCCGGTCACGTGCAGAAAGGTGCCGATCATTAACAACACTCCGGCCAAAACCCCGAAAGCCTTGAAACAAACCAGATTCCGCTTCTCGACCAGCCCGTAGAATTCCATCAGCCCGACGCAGGCCAGTACTACCATGAAGAGCGCAAAGACGCTGTCGGCAATCAGCTTGTTGCCGGAGAACATCCCGGCCAGAACGATGGTCCAGAGAACCACCGTGCTGGCCAGGCGACGAATGAAAACTTTCGCCTTCGAAGGGGGTTGGGCTGTGACGGCTGGGTCAGACATCGGCGCGGAAGCTAGCAAGCCCACCCTGCGTTGCCAACCCGGCATTCTAGCCGGTGGTCAGATGGCGCGCCTGACGCTTCAACGGCGCGGCGCGGTTTCGGGCACGGGGTGCGTCCGTGGTGCTCAGGAATTCACGAAGAAACTCAGGCTGGTCGTGGCGTCCGCCGCGCTGGTAGTCGCGCCACAGCGTTTCGGCGACGAGTCCGGGAGGGAGCTTCATTTCGTCCGTCAGAAAAACGAAGAGCGATTCCATCAGTCGCGCTAGCGCGATGGCATCGGTTCGGCGGACCCGCGAGTGCAGCCATCCGCTCCAGCGCAGAAATGAGTGGAAGGGCGCCGCGCCGCCGCTCCAGATCAAGGGCGTCGTTTCCACAAAGTTTCCGCTGTTGCCCACCAGATCCCAGTAGCGTGCGAAGCGGCGCAAGGTTTGCATCGTGGCGAAATCAATCAACTTGGTCTGCAGGATTTCATAGGGCGGATGCGCGTTGTAGACCATCTGCCACTCCGCGTCATGGCGGACGATGGGTGTGCCGCGCAGCCGTTTGAGAATGCCGACCTGGATTTCCTGCGGGCGCAAGGCGATGAGCTGGTCAAAGCCCGCACCGAAACTCTCCACGCTTTCCCCGGGCAAACCTACGATGAGATCGGCGTGCAGGTGGACGCCGGTGTGCTCCCGCAGAAAGCGGAAGTTGTCCGCCAGTCGGGCGTAATCCTGCCGGCGACTGATCAATCCGGCGACCTGCGGATTAAACGTCTGGATGCCGACCTCAAATTGGAGCGTGCCCGCCGGGAACTTCGCGATGATCTCCCGCAAGTTTTCCGGCAACCGGTCGGGGATCATTTCGAAGTGATAAAAATTTCCCGGCTGATGCCGCTCCAGAAAGAATTCGAGGATGGCGCGGCTGGTCGGGACGCTCAGGTTGAAGGTGCGATCCACGAACTTGAATTGCTTTGCGCCCCGGTCGAGCAGCTTCTGCATCGCGCCGAGAATGGTGGACAGGTCCACGGCCCGCACCGGCACGTCGAGCGATGACAGGCAAAACTCGCAACTGAACGGACATCCGCGCGATGCTTCCACATAGAGGATGCGATGCGCGATGTCTTGCTCGTCGTAGAACTCGTAGGGCAACGCGAGTTGCGCGAAATCTGGCAGCGGAGCGGGAATGATTTTCGCCAGGGCAGGGTAGGGCGCGTCACTCCGTGCGCGCCGTCCTGCGATTGCGGGGTTGCTCGGCAGTGGACTGCCTGCGCCGCCGTCCAGCAATTGCCCGCACACCTCCGCAAACTTCAGATCCGCCTCGCCCGTGATGACATGATCCGCCAGGCGCACAATTTCCTGCTGCGCGGTCTCGTGACTTACCTCCGGCCCGCCGAGAATTACAATCAGTTCGGGACGAATGCGTTTGAGGGCCGCG
>JANOHH010000354.1:0-6742 GCA_031406395.1 Verrucomicrobiota bacterium
CTCGCCTGCCCTATAGCGTCGCTACCGGCATTGATTCGACACCGCTCGCGGGCACGTCGGCGGCTGACGCCGCCTCCGGGGGCAGGCGAGAAGCCTGCCCAACCTTTGTCATCTACGTCACCGACACCGGCATCGGGATGACGCCGGAACAACTCGGCAAACTCTTCCAAGCCTTCACGCAAGCCGACGCTTCAACGAGCCGGAAGTTCGGCGGTACCGGCCTGGGCCTGGCGATCAGCCGCAAGTTCTGCCAGCTCATGGGCGGGGACATCACCGTCACCAGCGAGCATGGCAAAGGCAGCACCTTCACCGTCACGTTGCCCAGCGTGGTGCAGGAGGCTGGCGTTCAGCCGGTGGCCGCTGCTGTCAGCCCCACTCGACACTCGACACTCGACACTCGACACTCGACCGTCCTCGTCATAGATGATGACCCCGCTGTGCATGACCTCATGCGGCGGTCGCTGGAGAAGGACGGCTTCCGCGTGGAGGTCGCGGCGGACGGCAAGACCGGACTGAACCTGGCCCGGCAACTCAAGCCCGCCGTCATCACGTTGGACGTAATGATGCCGTCCATGGATGGCTGGTCGGTGTTGACGGCACTGAAAGCTGAGCCGGCCACGGCGGACATCCCGGTGATCATGTTGACCATCGTGGACGACAAACAAATGGGCTTTGCCCTCGGCGCCGCAGATTATTTCACCAAGCCGATTGATTTTCAGCGGTTGCATGGCGTGCTGGGGAAATATCGCAGGCCCGCCGGACAACAGACCGTGTTGGTGATCGAAGACGACCCCGCCGCGCGGGACATGCTGCGGCGCACCTTGGAGAAGGATGGCTGGCAGGTGGCCGAGGCGCAGAACGGCAAAGTGGGCCTGGAGCGACTGGACGAAGTCGTGCCTGCCCTGATCCTGCTGGACTTGATGATGCCGGAGATGGACGGGTTCGAGTTCATGGACTCGCTCCGGCGCGACGGCCAGCGCCCGCGTATCCCGGTGATCGTCATCACGGCGAAGGATTTGACGGAGGAAGACCGGCGGCGCTTGAACGGCGGCGTGGAGCGCATCATTCAAAAAGGCGCGACCAGCCAGGGCGAAGTGCTCGCCCTAATCCGCTCGACCATGCAGAGCTACGTGGGAGAAAATATTTGAACATAAAAAGCGATTGAAACCACCGATGAACACGGATGGGGACCGATCAAAAGGAGCCCGCCCTGACGGCGGAGCTTTGGAGTGCGGTGACTCGTCACCGCTTTCCGCAGGCGACTGGTCGCCGTCGAGCGTGGTGGCGCAGACGCATGGCGAAAAGTGCTCGGTTCCGGTGGTTCGGCGCGCCGCTCTGCGCGGCACGGCTTGGGCGACCAATCGCCCAAGCGGAAAAAGCGGTGACCAGTCACCGCACTCCAAAGCCTGTGGCGTCCGCGCCACGCTGGTTTCATCCGCGTCCATCCGGGACCATCTGTGCTTTCCCTTTTCTTCTGAGAGCGCAACTGCCAAGTTCCGATTGAAATCAGTGTCATGAGAAAAACCTTGAGCTTTCTAAGTCTGACGGCTCTGCTTACCGGGACGTTGCTGCACGCCCAACCCGCGGCGCCACCCACCCCCGGCACGGCGCAACCGACCGCTTCCCCCAACCGTGTGCTCGATCTCGACGGCCGGAGCGGCTACGTCGAAATGCCGCCGAATATCTTCAACTCGTTGGACGAAGCCACCATTGAGGCGTGGGTTAGGTGGCGGAGTTTTCCTGCCACTCACTGGTCGCGGTTTCTCAGCTACGGGGAATTAGGGCATGACTTGGGAATTCAGGGCACCGACAATGGCGGTCTGGATTTTTTCGTCGTGGACCCGGAGCAAGGCAGGAAAGGTCTGTGGGTGACTGGGCTGGTTACCACGAATGAGTGGTATCACATCGCCGCGGTGACGGGGAAAGGCGGGATGCGAATCTATCTCAACGGCGTGGCGGTTGCGACCAATGACTACCCTGGCAGCTTTTCCGCGATGAAAAACGGCGCGCGCTTCCGGCTGGGCCGATCGGTGGTGGACTCAGAACCGTTCGTTGATGGCCAGCTCGAGGAGGTTCGGGTCTGGAAACAGGCGCGCACCGCCGGGCAAGTGCGCGAGACGATGTTCAAGCACCTGACGGGTTCCGAACCGGGGCTCGCGGCGCTCTGGAATTTTGACGACGTGGAAGATGGCACGGTGAAAGATTCCGGAGTGGGCGCGCACCACGGCAAGTTAATGGGTGGCGCGGAAGTCGTCGCCAGTGGAACCCCCGCCGCGCCGCCGGTGAGCACGGATAAAGTCCTCGGACTCGACGGCAACGGCAGCTATGTGGAGCTGCCGGCGAATATTTTCACCAACGTCACGGAAGCCACCGTCGAATGCTGGGTGAAGTGGGAGGCGTTCGGCAAGTCCTCGCGCGTCTTCGATTTCGGCTTGGTGGACAATGAGACATATCTGGGTAATGAAGGAACCAGCGCCAACTTAAAATTCCTGATCGCCGCTCCCAACCAGACCCGGCACCGAATCGAAGTGCCCGGCATTCTGCAACTCGGCCTTTGGTATCACGTCGCCGTGGTGACCGGGGAACGCGGCGTCAGGCTCTATTTGGACGGGGTGCAGGTTGGGACGAACAGTTATGTCGGCAGCCTGTCCACGCTCGGGGGCCGGCACCATTACCTTGGCCGATCAAATAGTCGCCTCGTCAATCCAACCGATGCCGACTTCCGAGGTCAATTGAGTGAATTCCGAGTTTGGAAGGCGGCGCGTACGGAAGATCAAATCCGCCAGAACTTGTTCCAGACCTTGACGGGCCAGGAAGCCGGGTTGCTTGGGCTTTGGAACTTCGGCGATTCGCAACAGCCAGGCCGCGACGCCTCGTCCAACGGTTATCATGGCACCCTGCAGGGCGGCGCCCGCTTGGTGCGCAGCCAACGGCCGACCCAATACCGGCCAACCGTGCTCACCGGCACTGTGACCGACGCCCACGGCAAGCGACTGAGAAACGCCGAAGTGCGCCTGCAAGAAAGTGGAGTGACCGCGCGGACCGATATTGCCGGCGAGTTTCGCCTGACGCTTTTCCCCAAATTGCCGGAGGACACGATCGTGGTGAGTCTGGCCGGACGCGACGAGTTGTTGCTAAGGCGTTCCGCCATACGGTTTGATCAATCAGGGCTGAGGACAATGGATTTTGTCCTACGGCCGCAGCCCGGCTTCTTTGGCCGCTTGCTCTCCGCGGACGGCCGGCCGCGCGCGGGCGTCAAGATTCAGTTGGAATCAACCAGCCATCAGAACATCGCCACCACGGTCAGCAACGCACGCGGGGAATACGCGTTCCGGGACATCGGCGCAGGACAGTATCGCCTCAGTGCCGCCGGAGCGGATGGGCCGGTCTATCTGCGCGATGCCGCGGTGCTGGAAGTTACGGCGGACATGCCGCCAATCCAGGCGGACATCCAGTTGCCAGTGCCGCGTGCCGCCACCGTCCTGCCGGACTCGCAACCGAATCGGATGCTGCATCTGGATGGCAAAGGCGGCCATGTGTTGTTGCCGCCCGACATCTTTGACGACCTCGACGAAGCCACGATTGAAGGCTGGGTGAAATGGTCGCCCGGAAGGGATTGGATGGGTTTCTACGTTTACGACAAACGGGACCGACGAAAACTGTTTCTCTCGTTGGACCAGCGAGAGACTGGTTTCCAATTTTTTATCCGACCCGAGGGCCATGACTGGCAGGGCTTTTTCATGGAGCCAACCATGCTTCGAATCGGTGATTGGTGTCACTTCGCCGCCGTCACGAGTAAAGGCGGGATGAAGCTCTTCTTCAACGGTCAGTTGCTCGCCACGCGCACGTACGATGGCAGTTTCTCCGCGCTCAAAAGCACCACCCTCAAGGCGGCCGGCCTCCATTCGTTGGGCCGGTCACCCCACCACAACGATCCCCGGTTCAACGGGTTGATGGATGAGGTGCGGGTCTGGGCGGTCGCGCGCACGGAGGAAGAAATTCGCGAGAACACGTTCAAGCGGTTGACCGGGCAGGAAGAAGGGCTGGCGGGGTTATGGAATTTCGACGCCGGCGACGCGCGCGATGCCACACCCAACCACTTCGATGGCGAGCTAAAAACCGGCGCGCAAACGGTCGAGTTGCCGTTGCCGGCGGTGGGCGAGCTCCACACCCCGGCGGTCGTGACTGGAAGAGTAATGGACGAGAAAGGGAACTTCCTCACGGGTGTCCCGGTCGCCCTGCGGGTTGATGGGCAACCGATCAAGACTGTCCAATCGGGTTCCCGGGGAGACTACCGTTTCTGGCTGCACCCGACCAACCAGTTCTACACCCTCGCGGCCACCGCCGATGACCTTGGCCTGATGCTCACCAACTTGGTCCTGCGCCCCGGCACCACTAACCTTGACCTGGTGCTGCGCCGGTTTGCGAGTCTTGCCGGGAAGGTGACGGCGCACGATGGCTCGCCGCTGGAGAGCGTCGTGGTGCAGGCCCTCGGCGACGTGCGACCGGTCGAAGTCGGCTTCAATGGCTTTTTGGGCGAATACTTTCACGCCAAACTTCAGGAGGTCCGAGACGAGTTTCCTAAACTGCCAATCGGCGTCACGCCTTTCTTGACTCAGACCGAGCCGCTTATTGATTTCCCGCGCCGGCAGGGGGGGACAACTCTTGGACGTGGGCAGAGGAATGGCGAGTTCTTTGCCCGCTGGAGCGGCAAGTTTCGCCTGAGCCGCGCTGGACGATTCCAACTCATGCTCATGGCCGAAGATACCGCACGGCTTTTCCTCGATGGCAAATTGTTGATGGATTTTGGCAGCCCCAAGTCATGGACCGTGGGGTCGGAGTGGGCGGCGCTTGAAGCCGGCGAGCATGACTTGAAAATCGAGTTCTATCACACGGCCATGTGGAACGGCTGCCAGTTGCACTGGCGAGAGGAAAGCTCCGCCCTGCTGCCCTTCCCGGAAATAAAGCCACTGATTGAATCCACCCTTACCGATGCCAAAGGCGAATACCGTTTCCCCACGCTTCCCGAAGGCCGCTATCAGGTCCGGGTCCACATCCCGGGCGAACACGTTTATGCCGCCAATGGAAAACTATTCACCGTGGGGCTGGGGCGTCAGACCGAAGGCGTGGATTTCGAGATCGCGCCTTTCAAAAAAGGAGCCTGGCGGACCTATGCGCGCCAGGACGGATTGGCGCACGACCAGATCACCGCCATCCACGAGGCCAAAGATGGCGCGCTCTGGCTCACGACTTTCGGCGGTGGCGTGTCGCGTTGGGATGGCCGGCGCTTTGTGAACTACACCAAGGCGCAGGGACTGGCGGACGACTTTGTCTGGCGGATGTGTGAGGACCGCAACGGAGCTCTCTGGTTCGCGACCAAGGGCAGCGTGTCGCGATGGGATGGGAAGGGTTTTTTTAATCTGACCAAAAAAGAGGGGCTGGGGGACAACCAGGTGTGGTCCGTTTTTGCGGACATTGAGGGTCTGATCTGGATCGGAAGCCACAACGGCCTTTCGGCTTGGGATGGAAAGCAGTTGAAGACCTATACCAAGGCAGATGGATTGCCGGGCAGCAACGTTGATCACATCGCGCAAACCAAGGATGGTACCCTTTGGTTTTGCGCCGGCTGGGGCGTGGCCCGAAAGGAAGGGACGCGGTTCGTCGCGTTCAGCGCCAATGATCGTCTGCCAGCGCCCAATGTGACCAGTCTTTACGCTGCTCGGGACGGGTCATTGTGGATGGGTGTCGAGCGGGGTGCGGCCCGCTGGGACGGCACAAACCTCGTCAGTTTCAACAAGGCGAATGGCTTTTCCGATGACGAAGCGATGTGCATTGCCGAGGACGATCAAGGGGGAGTCTGGTGCGGAACAACGAAAGGCGGTGCCTTCCGCTGGGATGGGAAGAGCTGGGTGAATTACACAACGGCCGACGGTCTGGCCCACCAACGCGTTCAAGCGATCCATCAAGATTCCGGGGGTGGGGCGATCTGGTTCGGCACTTATGGCGGCGGCCTGTGTCGTTGGGAGCGAGGCGCGTTGACGAAACTCGGCAAAGCCGACGGGATGGTTGGCAGCTTTGTCCGCGGCATGGATGAGGACGCCAATGGCAATCTGTGGCTGGCCACGGAAGACGGCGGGGTGGCGCGTTGGGATGGACGGCGATTTGAGAATTACACGACGGCCAACGGGCTGCCGCACAACAGCGTGCGCGCTGTTCACCGGGATCGCAAAGGCGACCTGTGGTTTGGCACCGCCGGCGGCCTCCTCCGCTGGGATGACGGCCAATTCAAGGCGCTGACCAAAGCGGATGGTCTTCCGAACGATAGCGTTCGGTTCATCCACGAAGATCGAAATGGCCACTTTTGGCTGGCGACACTCAGTGGCGTGTCCAAGTGGGATGGCCAGCGATTTGAAAATTACACTCTTGCCGATGGTTTGACCGACACCAACTGCTGGAGAATTGCGGAAGACGGACGGGGCGGCATCTTGATTGCAGGCTTGGGTGGCGACATCTCGCGCTGGGACGGGAGACGTTTCCACCCTCTGACTGAAGCGAAGGACCTGATCAGTGGTGAGATCATTCCTTTGCTCGCCGGCATCGACGGGAGCATTTGGGCCGGGACGGATTCAAAAGGTCTGGTCCATGTGCGCGGCACCAACCTGGTCCGATTCACGCCCGCGGACGGGTTGGGGTCGTCCGCCGTGCAGGGGCTTTACCGGGATCGGGATGGAGTGCTCTGGGC
>JANOHH010000367.1:0-1622 GCA_031406395.1 Verrucomicrobiota bacterium
TTGGCTGGGACGACGATCAGGGTATTTGCACTCCCGCATCCAAATGCGGCGTAGCCTTTGGGGTAGGCCACGATCGTGTCGCGTTGATGACGACGAAAGCCGAACCAGTATCCGGACCTGTTCCCGCGAGCATACGCTCGAGAATTGAGAGGTTGTTTGAAAACGGTAAAAAAGCCAATAAAATTGCATTTTAGGCTGTACTTTTGCGACATCATCCCGCAGTACGCTCGGGATGCGATACACTGCTGACCTAACCGACGCCGAATGGCAACTCATCGATTACTGTTTTCCCAAGCCCAGCCGGACCGGGCGCCCGCGCGAGCACACCTACCGCGAACTGCTCGACGCCATGTTCTATCTGGTGCGCACCGGCTGCCAGTGGCGCAACCTGCCGCGCGACTTCGCGCCGTGGCGCACGGTCTATCATTATTTCCGGAGCTGGAAGCGCACCGGACTGTGGGTGCAGATCCACACGCACCTGCGCGAACACGCGCGTATGCGGGCGGGGCGAAAGCGCCACGCCAGCGCCGGGATCATCGACAGCCAGAGCGTCAAGAGCACGGAGTGCAGCAACGAGCGGGGTTACGATGCGGGCAAGAAGGTCAAGGGCCGCAAGCGGCATATCCTGGTGGATACCATGGGACTCCTGTTGCACGCGTTGGTGCTGCCCGCGAACCTTCAGGATCGGGAGGGGGCCCGGCAACTGCTGACGAGTTTCTTCGGCCCGCAGACGCGGCGCTCGGTCAAACACCTCTGGGCCGATGGTGGCTACACGGGGGCCTTGATCGCGTGGGCGCAGAAACTGTGGCGCTGCACCATCGAGATCGTCAAACGCACCGAGGCGCACACGTTCAAAGTCCTGCCGCGCCGCTGGGTGGTCGAGCGAACCTTCGGTTGGCTGGGACGCTACCGGCGATTGAACCGCGACTACGAACGCCAAGCCCAGACCGGCGAAACCATGATCTATCTGGCTATGATCCGACTCATGCTCGCCCGCTTGGCCAAACCATGACTCGTTTTCAAACAGGCTCTCAATGGCGACCTCAAGGCATCCTTGGGCCGAAAGCCTTCACCGAGAAACCAGCAAACCTTGGAAAACAATCTCAAGAGTCACATGCGGATGCTCAGCAAATCTCCCGCACGAGTGGCGGCCTACTTCCAAGCTCAGCACGTTCGCTACGCAGCAGCAGCATGAACAATGTCACTACTTATTCTTGCCGGAGTAATATCGTGACAACCTGTTCCGGAGGTATGGACTTTCGGATACATTGCGTGACGTGGCCGAGAAAGCGCAGCTTCTCCAAGATACTTTGCCCCACAATTTGCAAGGCGAATCCCTGCTTTCTTCATTTGCGCCCCGGTCTTATCCGCCGCCAGACAAATACGTGCATCCCGCGTGGAGCCAGGTCCACCAGCCGGTGTTGGTGATGTGGGGACAACTGGATCAACATGTTCCGGTCGGCGAGAGCGTTGCGGGTTTGAAGAATTCGCTGGCTCAGGCGAACAATGAGAATTGGACGATCATCATTCTGCCGCGGGCAAAACACAGTCTGGGAATCTCTGAAACAGGTGCGATTCAGGAAAAGTGGCGTGGCTACGCGCCGGGCGCATTGAAAACGATG
>JANOHH010000388.1:0-1429 GCA_031406395.1 Verrucomicrobiota bacterium
GCGCGCGCCATTGCCCATGGAGAAAAGATCGAATTCTCCGGGCCGCTCTACCGCAACCTGGAGATTAAGGGCAACCAGGCGATTCTGCATTTCGACCACGCCCGCAAAGGGCTTGAAGCGCGGGGCGGCGAACTGAAAGGGTTTGCGATTTGCGGCGAGGATCGCAAGTTCGTCTGGGCCCGGGCGGAAATCGTCGGCGACACCGTGGTCGTTAGCAGTCCGGACGTTGCCCGACCCGTCGCGGTGCGGTACGGCTGGGCGGATTTTCCGGAGGTGAACCTGTGGAATAAAGGCGGCCTGCCCGCGTCACCCTTCCGCACCGACAGCTTCCCGATGATCACCGCGCCGAAGTAAAATGCGGCGGTTACGACGCTTGGCACGTCGAAGCAAGTCTCAACCCCGCTTGTAAATTTCGCGGCGGTTGCCAACGTAATGGAGATGGATGCGACCGAGCTTCACATCAAATTCGTAGAGCACACGGTAATCACCCACGCGGAGTTTGAATTCCGGCCGGCCTTGCAATCGTTTGTGTGGGAAGGATTCCAAGCGCGTGCCCATTTCATCCACTTTGCGTTGTATGGTTTCACGGATGGATGACGGAAGCTCTTCGAAGGAGCGGGAGAAGGTGGGTGACCAGATTTGCAGCGCGGCAGCCACGGCTCACTTGGGCTGGCGCGTGGTGTAATTGCCGGCAGCGATTTCGCTGCGGGATTGATCGAGCTTGGCTTTCACCTCATCGGTTAACTCAAGCTGGTCATCGAGAAAGTCATCAATCCACGCGCGAACCGCTTCGATTTCGGTGCGCGACAATCGAGGAATCGCCGCTTCGATTTCTTGAACCGTGCTCATGGCGGCAAGATACCCAACAACCGGCCCTTTGCAAAGCCACTCTTTTGAGCCCAACGCCACTGGCACGCCGAAATCTGACGAAGGCGGATGCCACGGCGAAAAGCCCGTCAGAGCTGACCTGTTTATAGTTTCGTAATTACCAGACCGACCAAGCTCCGCGCGGAGCGACATCACCGGATGGCAACGCCGCGCCCAAGCACACGGCTGATGGTCGATCTCTATCGGAAAGATTTTCACGGACGGTAGCGGCCTAATCCCGCTTGTCAAAACCAACCCGTCCCTTATGCTTTTCAAAGAATGAAAAACTCAGTCCAGCACTTGCTCCTTCTCACCGCCACCGCCGGCATCCTGTGCGGCTGTGGTGAATCCAAAACCGCCACTCCGGAAAGCAACCCCGTCACCCCTCCAGCCAAACCGGTGGTCGAGACCGCCGCCGCAACCAAAGCCGTGGCGGCAGCCACCGCTCCGACGCAACCGCCGGTGGCAACTCCGGCTCCGACCACGCCGACCAAGGCTGCCGTCACGGATCTTTCTTCACAATTCGCCGCAGCGGCGGCGGCGCAATCTGACAAATTGCTGG
>JANOHH010000391.1:0-3081 GCA_031406395.1 Verrucomicrobiota bacterium
GGCGGTAAAGCCGAGTGCAGCATTCCGCCAAAACCCCGCGCGCAACCCGCGCGGCTCGTCCTGCTCGGCGCACCCGGCGTCGGCAAAGGCACCCAGGCTGAACTTCTGTGCGCCGGCATGGGTGTCTGCCAGTTGTCCACGGGCGACATTTTCCGCGCCTCGAAATGTCTCCCGGAGGACGAGCGCAGTCCGGCGATGAGCGACGCCCTCGGCTACATGAAGCGTGGCGATTTGGTGCCGGATACGACCGTGCTCAATCTCATTCGCGAACGCACGCGCTGCCTGAATTGTCGGGGCGGTTTTCTCCTGGATGGCTTCCCGCGAACTGTCCCGCAAGCCCAGGCGTTGGACGGGTTGCTGGAGGAGAACCGGGTGCGGATCGAAGCGGTGCTCAATTATGCACTGCCCATTGCGACGATCGTGGATCGCTTGAGCGGTCGTCGTACCTGCGCCAGTTGCAAGGCGGTCTTTCACGTCAGCGCCCGTCCGCCGCGCGTGGCCGATGTGTGTGACCATTGCGGCGGCAAACTCCTGCAACGCGAGGACGATCGCCCCGAGGCGGTGGAGGTGCGGATGCTGGCGTACGAGAACAGCACGAAGCCGCTGATTGATTATTACGCGGGCCACGGCCTGTTGCGGACCATCTCCGCTGAAGGTTCGCCCGAACAGATTTACGAACGCACGCTGGCGATCCTCGACAAATAAGCGGACGAAAGTCCGGGTTGCGTCAGGGTCGGTCTGGCGATAGTTTCGTCCCATGAAAACCAACCGTCGCGAATTCCTCACCCGAACCGCTCTCGGCCTCGGGAGCGCCCTCCTGGCCCCGCAACTCCTCGCCGAAACCAAACCGGCCGCCAAGTTCTTTGATCCCTACGAGCAGGTCGCGCTGGGCAAGACCAAGTTGAACGTCTCGCGCTTCTGCCTCGGCACGGGGGTGCGCGGTGGTAATCGTGAATCCAATCACACCCGCATGGGCCAGCAGAAGTTCGAAGCTTTGATTCGCGAGGCCCACGATCGCGGCGTGCGGATGTTCGATCTGGCTGATCTCTACGGTACGCATCCGTACGTGATTCCGGCGCTCAAAGGGATCGAACGCGACCAGTTTCAGGTCGCCACCAAGATCTGGTTCCGCGACGGCGGAATTCCGGAAAAAGAACGGCCCAATGCCGACGTGGTCGTCGAACGCTTCCTGCGCGAGTTGAAAACCGATTACATCGACCTGGTGCTGCTGCATTGCGTCGTTTCTCCCAAATGGCCCGAAGAGCTGCGCCAGCAAATGGATCTCCTGGCGAAGCTGAAGGAAAAGGGCGTCATCCGCGCCCATGGCGTGTCCTGCCACTCGCTCGAAGCCCTGGCGGCGTGTGCGACCGAGCCGTGGGTGGATTCCGTTCATACCCGCATCAATCCCTACGGCGTCAAGATGGACGGCCCCGCGGAGCAGGTGGTGCCCGTGCTGAAGAAAATCCACGCTGCCGGCAAGGGTGTGGTGGGCATGAAAATCATCGGCGAAGGTGAGTTCCGCAACAGCGAAGAAAAGCGCGATGCCTCGGTGAAGTTTGTGCTGGGCCTTGGCTGCGTGGATGTCCTGAACGTCGGCTGCGAAAACATCAGCGAGGTCAATGACCTGGCCGCGCGTGTCAAACGGGTGGAACGGACGGCCTGATGTAGCGCAGACTGTTAGTCTGCGGTTTCGCCGATTGGCAATCGGCAGGCGTTAACGGGTTGCAAGCTGCCAGCCGGCGAAACGGCAGATTGCCAATCTGCGCTACGGGCCAGCGGTATTCCCAGAATCGAATGTGCCTCAGCTTGACGCGGGGCGGCGCTCCCCTACCCTGCTTTCGCGTTCGAGAAAATCTATTTCACACACCACAGGAACAATATGAAGCCTTCCGCCAAATCAACGTTGCCCAAGCTCAAAAAAAATCAGATCCAACTCATCGCCAGCGGCGATCTGCGCCTCTCGGCCAATCAGGTTTGCTGGCCCGCGCAAAAGGCCATGGAAGACACTCTCTCCGCGGCGATTCAATCCGAGGGTTATCAAGTCGTCCGGGCGCACGCCTTCGACGCGGCCGCCAAACACGGTTTCATTGATTCGCAGCGCAAGGGCATCGAGGTGTTCAAGCACATTGACCCGAACGCGCCCCTCATCATCGCGGAAGCGGTCTGGCAATACTCGCACCACGTCCTCGCAGGACTCACCACGCATCGCGGACCGATTCTCACCGTCGCGAACTGGTCCGGCACCTGGCCCGGCCTCGTCGGCATGTTGAACTTGAACGGCTCGCTCACGAAACAAGGGGTGAAATACTCCACGCTGTGGAGCGAGGATTTCACGGACGAGTATTTCAAGGCCAAACTCCGCCAATGGCTCACCACCGGCAAATGTTCGCACCAGACCGAGCACGTCAAACCGCTCGCCAAAGTCAAAGTCCCGGGTGACGCCCGCAAGCTCGGCGAGGCGCTGGCCGCGCAGTTGCGGCGGGACAAGGCCATCATGGGCGTGTTCGACGAAGGCTGCATGGGCATGTTCAACGCCATCATTCCTGACGATCTGCTCCATGCGACCGGCGTATTCAAGGAACGCCTCAGCCAGTCCGCGCTTTACCATGAGGCCACGCAAGTCAGCGAAGTCGAGGCTCGTGCGACCTACGACTGGTTCAAAGAACACGGGATGAAATTCCACACCGGCCCGAATGACGCCACCGATCTGACCGATGCGCAAATCCTCTGGCAGTGCAAAACCTACATCGCCGCCGTGCGCATAGCCGATGACTTCGGCTGTGACTGCATTGGTATCCAGTATCAGCAGGGTTTAAAGGATTTGCTGCCTGCCAGCGACCTCGTGGAAGGCACGTTGAACAATCGCGAGCGTCCGCCCGTGAAATCCCGTGACGGCCAGCGCGTCCTCTACGACGGCCGGTTGCTCACCCACTTCAATGAAGTGGACGAGAGCGCCGGCCTCGACGGTTTGCTTACCCAGCGCGTCCACGAAGCGCTCAAGCAACCGCCCGAAAATACCCTGCACGATCTGCGCTGGGGCGATTGGGATCAGTCCGGCACCACGAAGGAATACGTCTGGGT
>JANOHH010000559.1:0-4687 GCA_031406395.1 Verrucomicrobiota bacterium
GAAGCCGTTGTCACGTCGCTGGAATCTTGCGCTGAAGCACTAGCGCCAGAACGAATAGTCCGCCAAAGACCAGGGCCAACTGGATCGTGAGTTGAGAAAGGGCAGCCGCATCGACCAGCGCAATCCCCGCGAGTAACCCAGCCACGCTGCGGCCCACATTTTGAACCGGCTGTTGCATGATTTCGCGGAGACACCACAGCAGCCATCCAAACAAACACATTGACGCCGCCCACGCAACCGCGCTGGGATGAACATTGACCAGTCCGTTGGCCACGAGGGGCGCGAGCAGCAGCAGCAGCGGCCAGCGACGCACAATGCCCTGCCCGCTCTCTCCCCGCGCCAAATAGCTCAAGCCAGTCACATAGGCCGCCAGCGTCAGCCCATGCCAGAGAACCATAGCGCTCACTTGAGACTGCGTCGCCGCTGCTGCGACGAAATAGAGGAGGAAGCGGCACGCGGCCATGAGCAGCGGGGCAAACACTGTGCGTTTGTGAATCGCATCATAAACCAAGATGGTGGCCACAAGCAATAGCGCAGCGATGGCGGCCAGCCATCCGAGCGGCAGAATCAACAGCCAACCGAGCAGCAGAAAGCTCACCCCGAACCTCCAGACTGCACCCACCGAAATCTTGCCGGAAGGGATGGGGCGCTCCCGTCGATGCTGTCGATCAAACTCCACATCGAACGCGTCGTTGAGAAACATTCCGCCGGTGTAAAGCAGCGTGGCCCCCGCGCTGAGCAGAAAGAAATTGGGGCGCAGCACGCCGCCGTTCAACAACCAGGCGGCCAGACAGTTTGACCAGACCGTCGGCAGGTTGGAAATCCGCCCCAGCACAAGTAACGAACGGAGGTGAACGCGTAACGCCATCTGGGAGGTTGCCTAGGCCAGCCCGCTCTCAGCAAGGCGTTGCCGGGTCCAATCGTACTCGGCCACGAGCTGGTCCGTCACGTCGCGCGTGCGCAGGTTTTCCGGCAGCACGGCCCACGTGTAGGTTTCCATTTCCAGATGCGTGCAAAGCTGCGGCTGCGCCTGAAGCAATTTGAGCATTCCCGTGACGTGATCCGTAGTGGTGTTGAATTCACCGCTCCGGTCGCAATGCAAGGGAACATGAAAATGCACCCGCCATTCGTCGCCGGTCGCCGGCGAGCCCGTCAGCGGACTGGCAAGTGCCGGGGCCAGATCCCGAAACCGCGTCAGCGCTCCGGCCCCATCCCGGAGAATGACCTGATGCAGATAAACATCGTCAGCAAACGCGGCGAGCCGTTCCCGCGCGGCGGGGCTCGGTGTTAGTTTAAGCGCGTTGCTGAGATGAATCTTGCTCACGCGGATGTCCTGCTGTTGAAATCGCGCGATCGCCGCCGCCGGCTCCTCAAACTCCACCGCGAAATGGCAGGTGTCGTAATTCACACCCAAGTGCTCTTTCAGGCGGGGGTCGCCAGGGTGCTCGTCGCGCATTCGGCCAAAGAAAGCCACGGTTTCCTCGGTATTTTCAAACCATCCCAGCGGTTCCGGCTCCAAGCCTAAATGCAAGCTCCGGTCCGTTCGCTCGCTCGTCCGGGTTATGTGCTCAACGCAGCGCCATACGTTGTCGCGGATGGCGCGTTCTTGTTCGGGTGATTGGATGAATTCCTTGAACGAGCCGGGCAAGGTGCTGACGCTGCCTTCCACACCGGGCGGAACCAGTTGGCCCAGCAGATCGAACAGACGGTTGGTGTAATCCAAACGCTGCGGATCCGTCCAGTCGGGCCGGTACACCTGCTCCTTAACGCGCGTGCCATGAAACTGGCCGAAGGGAAATCCGTTGATTGTGAAAACGTAGCACTCGTGCTGCTCCAGCCAACGCTGGAACGCCAACAGCGTTTTGGGATCGGCTAGTTCACGCGCGGCTTTGTCGCTCAAGCGCAGACCGATGGCGTATTGGCCTGTAGGTTGCACGCGCTCCTTCACGCGCAAAGTGTAGCGATTCAGCGCATCAAATGTCCCCGCCCAATCTTCGCCGGGATGAACATTCGTGCAGTAGGCGAGGTGAAGTCCGTGCTTGAGAATCATGCAGCCGGCGTGGATTCGGTGGGCAGCTTAAACTTCGGGCACTGGCTCAGGAAGCGCACCGGGTTTTGGTAAATCAGCCGGTCAATCGCTTCCGCCCCGTGGCCGCGTCGCCGCAATTCCAACGCCGCCAGCGGAATCGCCAGCGGCACGCTCACGCCCCAATCGCACGCGCTGTTCATCCACAACCGTGCGCCACTGTATCGCTCGATCATGTCCACCGCCCGGGCCGCGGTGCATTTGGTTTCCGGGTACAGCGTCATCCCCCCCCAGAAGCCGGCGTCCAAAACCATTTTCACCGTGTGTTCCTCGACATGATCAATCAGGCAGCGCTCCGGCCGGATGCGGGCGTCAGCGCGCAGGACGTCAAGAATGAGCCGGGTGCCCTTGAGTTTGTCCTCGAGGTGCGGAGTATGGACGAGGATGAGTTGATTATGTCGCGCTGCCAGGTCCACGTGCATTTCGAGCACCGCAAGTTCATTGCGCGAATTCTTGTTGAGCCCGATCTCACCAATGCCGAGCACATTGGGGCGCTCGAGAAATTGCGGAATGAGCGCAATGACTTCACGCGCCAAGCCGACGTCCTCCGACTCTTTCGGGTTGATGCAGAGCCAGGAGAAATGCGGCAGGCCGAATTTTGCCGCGCGCTGGGGCTCATGTTCGGTCAACTGGCGGAAGTAATCATAAAACCCCGCCGCCGCGCTACGATCAAACCCGGCCCAAAATGCCGGCTCACAGACCGCCGCGCAGCCCGCCAAGGTCATCGCCCGGTAATCGTCGGTCACCCGGCTGACCATGTGTGCGTGAGGCTCGATGTAGCGCATAAGCTGCCTATTTCCCGGGCCAGGCCCCGCACGCAGCCTTGGTGGTCGCGGCGGGAATGGGTTCGGTGGTCGGGTCGCTGAGACTGGACAGTACCCGCTCGACCCGCGGCTCGCGGCCGGCCTCTAGCTGGAGCAAAGCTTGTGTATAAGCAGCCAAACGAAAATCCGGGTCTCCTTCCGCGCGATCCAGCCGGTCCAGAAACGCCGCCACGTCAAGGAGCTTGGCGCGCGCTTCCAGATAGTAGAGATCCAACAATTCCCGACGGTTCATCGTGACCCCATCATTTCAATCTGCGCTCGCGAGTTCAAGGGAACAATTTCAGAAATCCGTTCGAGGGCATTGAGACTTTCTATTCCTGAATGAAGTAACTCAAATTTTCCAATTCAATGGCGAGGTTGACGTTGTTCACCATGACCTCCTCCGGTACGTGCAAGACAATCGGGGAAAAATTTAGGATGCCCATCACGCCGCAGGCAATGAGCTGGTTGGCCGCCGCCTGCGCCGCCTCGGCGGGTACGGTCAGAATCGCCATCCGCACCCGATGCTCTCGGATAAACGCCGGCAACTTGTCCAGACCGACAACGGTCACATGGATTTTCTTGCCCCGCGGCCGGTGTGGCTCGAGGTCAAAGGCCGCGACGATTTCAAATCCCTCCTTCTCGAATCCTCTATACGACAATAGCGCTAGACCGAGATTGCCCACGCCGACCAAAATCACCGGTTGGAGGCGCGACGTGCCCAGCTCATCCGCAATCATCCGCGACAATTCCCCTACGTCGTAGCCCAACCCGCGCGTCCCGAAGGTGCCGAAATACGCCAGGTCCTTTCGCAGTTGGGTGGATTTGACCCCCGCGGCTTTTGCCAGCGCCTCACTCGAGACGGTGACAATGCTGTTTTCGCGCAAGCGGGCCAGACAACGGAGATAGATCGAAAGCCGATAAATTGTTTTTCGCGGGATTACGGGGCGATCGGTTTTTTTCAAGGTTTACAGAATCTAGCCAACCCGCCGCCGCAGGGCAAGCGCCCGACGGTTGAGGGTAAGTTGACCTACCGTCAATCACGACTTTAACTGCTTCAGCTTGTCTTCAGCGGTAAAACCTTATCCAACTTTTGTTTGATTAATTTGTTATCCAGAACTTCCACGCAAACAATTTTACGATTCACCAGATCTAAGATCAAAAAACCGTTTTCGGTATCCAGCGAGACATTTTCATGACCAACACCCCATGCTCCATTTGGACGGGCTGTCGCATAGAATGTGGCGCACGAATTTTCGCCACACTGACAGCGATCAACAATGCGAAGTCCAGCCACTTGATTGACAACATCGGAAAACTCCGATTTCCCAAGAAGAATCTCAAGTTCTTCCGCTAATTCTGGAATTGCATCAATGAGTAGCGGGCCATTCATTCGATATTCGTCACTTCTTTTCCGTGTGCCAAATATCACCCTCGCCGTAGCTGAACCAGCGGCTCGTGGTCACCTTTTGCTGCGTGAAAAATTGCACCCCTTCCCGACCCTGCATGTGCAGGTCGCCGAAGAAGGAATCGTTCCAGCCGTTGAACGGAAACCACGCCATCGAGGCGGGCACGCCGATGTTGATGCCGATCATGCCGCAGTTGACGCGATGCTTGAATTCACGCGCCGCTTTCCCCGAACGCGTGAAGATGGAAGCGCCGTTGCCGAAAGCCGAGCGATTCGCCAACTCAATGGCTTTGTCCAAATCTTCCAGGTGCATCACGTTGAGCACCGGGCCGAAAACCTCCTCCTTCGCCACCGTCATGCCGGTTTGCACATGATCGAGAATCGTGGCCC
>JANOHH010000607.1:0-1891 GCA_031406395.1 Verrucomicrobiota bacterium
ACAACTGCACCGTAGCCGGTAATACGACTAGTGGCGGGGCCGGCGGTATCGGCGGCAACTCTCAGCCGGATGCCGACGGCGGCGCGGGCGGCGCGGGTGGCAATGGCACGGGCGGCGGCTTGGAGAATCTGAACTCACTCCGCTTGGATAATTGCACCATCAGCTTGAACAACGTCAATGGTGGTGCCGGCGGTCTCGGTGGTTTCGGTGCCGGTGCAGGGGCCAACGGCGCGATGGGTGCCAGCGGCAGCGCACTGGGTGGCGGTCTGCGATCCCCGACGGCGAACGTCATTCAAAACAGCCTCGTCGCCGGCAACAGCAGCTCCACCGCGCCAGATTGCTCCGGCGATTTCACTTCCCTGGGGTACAACCTGATCGGTGTCGCGGATGGGGCGTTTGGTTTCACAGTGAAGACCGATCAGACCGGCACGACCGGCACACCGCTCCTGGCACGGCTCGGCCCGCTGCAATTCTACGGGGGGACCGTCCCCACCATGCAGCTCTTGCCGGGCAGCCCGGCCATTGATAAAGGCAAAAGTGCCATGCCAACCGATGCCCGCGGCCGACTCCGGCCCTATGATTTTCCCACGTTCGTGAACGCGTCCGGCGGCGACGGCAGCGACATCGGTGCGTATGAGTTGAATCCGCCGGTGTTGAGCATCGCCCGATCGGGGAGCGGTGTTGTGCTCTCTTGGTCTTCCGACGAGGTCGGTTTTGCGCTGCAATCCGCCCCCCAAGTCGCGTCGCCGACGATCTGGACCATCGTCCCGGGCCAACCGACGATTGTCGGCAGTCAAAACACGGTGACGATCAACAACCCGGCGGGGCAACGATTCTATCGGTTGATCGAGGTGGGGATCGCCACCATTCCCGGACTTTTCAACACCGGGGTGGGAGCGAACGGAGCGCTCCTGACGTCCGGTGCGGTGGACCCGCATTGGTCTCTGTTTCAGAGCGCCGACGGCGCGTTCCCAGGGCCAAACGCGATCGTGCTGAACGACACCGGTTTCCCGATTCCGCCCTGGCTCGCCAACGGGCCGGTTTCGAAGTGGCTCGCCCCCCAAGCCAGTCAAGCTGTTGGCAACCAGCCCGGCGACTATAAGTACCGGATCACCTTCGACCTGACCGGACTGGAGCCATCCTCCGCCGTCATCAATGGCCATTGGACCTCGGATAACACCGGCCCCCAAGTGTTGCTCAACGGCGCCCCGACCGGCGTGATCAGCGACGGCAATTTCACTGCGCTGGGCAATGCGTTTACGATCAACACCGGCTTCATCGCGGGCGTCAACACGCTCGACTTTGTGGTCAACAACGGAGCGCCCGGAGCCAACCCGACCGGCGTGCGCGTGGAATTGAGCGGCATCGCCAATCGCCAACCGTCGCCGTGAAGGGGCCTGAATTGTTCGAGCTTCATCGTTGGCGCAAGCGCCGACCTGACCGCGCAAATTGATTCCCGCGCGTGACCAGCGTTTCGTGGGTTTAGCGCCCGCGAGAAGCCCGACGAGGCATGGCGGAAAGTCAAAATTGGTTGTGTCAAAACTGTTCTTGCTAATAAAACCGCTGGGGTGGATAAAGGGCTTGTAATGAATTCGCCGTTGGCGGCGGAAGCGCATGGGGTAAGGGCCGCCGCGTTCAATGTTCCGGGCCGTCGGATGTCGGAGGGCTGAAAGATTTCGGCCGATGAAAAGTTTGTTTCTGCAAAAAGGTCGTCGCAACCTGATCTGCTGGATCTCGAAGAGTAAAACTGCGCTGCCCGCTCCCCGCGCCTGTGGCCTGACGCCAAAAGTAATTCGCGAGGCACGACAGATTTTGAATCCCCCACTTCGACTCTTGAGAGCCTGTCTGAAAAATGCGAGGGGTCCTGCGGCGAGGGATTTTGGCTGTGGCC
>JANOHH010000637.1:0-1595 GCA_031406395.1 Verrucomicrobiota bacterium
CCCCAGAACACGGCGAAGTAATCGAACTTCTCCCAATACGTCCAGCGGTCGAAGGTGGGTTTCTCACCTTTGCCGAAGAACCATTTGTTGTGCGCCACAAAGTCCTTCCAGTCTTTGATCGTGGGCATCATCGAGTCGGGACCAAACAACACGCCCCAAAGTCGTTTCAGTTGTAGCTTACCGGTGGCCGGGTCACGCAGACTGCCGCGGCCTTTCCAGGATTTGCCCACGAGGGAGGCGATATGCAGGCCGAAGTAAAGGAATGTCACCACCGCGCCGAAGTGATGCAGCGTGCGCGCCGTCTCCGGGCCGCCGATGAAAGTGAACAGCACCTTGGCCCAGTCGGTATAATAGAACTTCAGCGGCATGCCGGTAATGACCAGCAGCAGGAAACTCGTCACGACGAGGAAATGCAGGAAGCGTTCGAAAGGCACGAAGCGCGTGAACCATTCGGTGTCGGCCTCGGTTTTGGTCCGGGCTTCGCGGTATGATTTCGTGTCATGCAACGAGATGTAAACCACTCGGGCCAGCCAGACGATGGTGTGCAGCCCGAAGAAGGAGAACACCCCGATGAGCAACCCAGTCATCCCTAGGAATACCAAATTCAACATGGGATAATTCTCGCGATCCAGCGGGTTGGCGTGGGGCCGGTAGCCCGTGAAACCGGCGGTGGCCGTCGGATGACACTGCTGGCAGGTTGCCAGGATGTTGGTCGGGGAAAGGCGGGACGCGGGATTGGACGGCGGCAGCACGTCATGATGGCCGTGGCAGTCGTAGCACGCAGCCACTTCGGCGGCGACGGTGCTTTTGCCCAGAGCCATGGCCTTGCCGTGATAGGTGTCGCGATAATGTTCGAGCCGATCCTCGTGGCATTTGCCGCAGCGTGCGTCGCTGGCCATCTTGAAGTGGCCATTCTTCGGCGTCTCCACTTCGTGCGCCGTGTGGCAATCCGTGCAAACCGGCCCGCGCTTGTCGCCTTGGGCGAGCAACTGGCCGTGCACGCTCTGTTCGTAGATCTTCTCGATGCCGACGTGACATTTGCCACAGGTCTGGGCCACGTTGGCGTGGTTGATCGGCGAATCGCGGTCCACCCGGCGTTTGATGTCGTGGACCCCGTGACAATCATTGCAGGACGGCGCCACGATGAGGCCCATCTTGAGCAGGGCGCGCCCGTGGATGCTGTCCAGGTATTGCGCGGCGGCCTCGGAATTCTTCATCTGATACTCCTTGGCGAGGCCGGCGTTGCTGTGACACTTCGCGCACGTCTGCGGCAGATTCATCTTGAACACGGGCGAGTCCGCCTGCTTGACCGGCGCCATGGCGTGCGACCCGTGACAATCCCAGCAATTCGCCGCCCCGGACGCACCCATGGTGTGGCTCAACCCATGAATGCTCGTGGCGTACTCTTTCCCTTCCTTTTCGTGACAGCCCGTGCAATTCGGCGGCGGCAGCTTGCTCTCGTGCACCATGTCCTTGATGCCTTCGTGGCAATCGATGCAATCCAGTTTGGCGTGAACGGACTGGTTGAAGGCGTTGGTCGGAAAGAGGAGGGCGACCACCTTATCCCCGACTTTGCGGGTCGTGGCGGGATCAAG
>JANOHH010000725.1:0-5415 GCA_031406395.1 Verrucomicrobiota bacterium
GTCCGTCAGGAGCGGGGTGATGAGGCTATGGGCTTTCTCAATGTATGCAGTGTGTTCGTCCCAGGACGACTCGATCCGTTGGAACTTGCCCGCGGTGCGCTCAGCCTTCCATTCGTCGCCAAACGGCAGGACGTACTTCCCGTAAATCCACCAGAACGCGCCGCCCCAAGTGTGCTCACCATAAAGCAGGCTGTTTTTGCTGGCCTCCGCCAGGATGTTCGAGCTGGCCGGCAAGCGAAGACCCCAGCTGTCCAGTGCGGTGGCGAGGTATTCCGCGGTCGCGAGGGCGGGACGAATATTGCGGGCTAGTTTTGCTCCGGCGGGATCGGACATCGGGCCGTGAATCCAGGTGTCCGGCATGTCGCCGCGCACGATGGGGAGGTTGGGTTTCTCGGCGAGGATGGCGTCGGAGAAGTCGGAGAGCCGGCCGATGCGAACCTTGATGCCGGGGAGCTTTTGCTTTGCCTCGTCGAGCAGGTTCTTGACCTCCTCCGGCGTCGGCGGGCCGTGGTTGTCGCCGGTGTGGATCAGCGCCAGCCAGGTGCGATGCGGCCAGTCCGGTGGCGGCCCGAGGCCGGTGCCGTATTGCTGCGCGGAGTACATGGTCAGCACGCGTGAACCGTCGGGGCCTTCCCACCAGAACAGCGGCGGTACCTGGGGTGAGCGGCTCGCTGGATTGCAGCCGAGGTGCAGGAAATCCACACCTGCGTGCCGCAACATTGTTGGGATGAACCATGAGTGGCTCGGCACATCGGTCATTTTCGCATCGCGGGGCAGCGGCAAGCCAGCGTCGCGGGCGAGCTGCGAGGAGAAGCGCATGCCGCGCACCAGGTCCTCCGCCTCCAGCAACTCGGTGTGCGTGGTGAAGGGCAGCGCGTGGACCACAAACCGCCGGTCCCGGAACGCCTGCAGGACACGCTGTTTGCGCTCCGGTGTCTGGCCTGGCCAGTCCTCGGTGATCGTTTTCATCGGCCAGCCAGGAATGGTCCAGACGAACTGCTGTTCCGGCGGCAGACCGCGATTCTGGTCCACCACCTGGAGCGCCTGATCAATCATCGTCGTGCGGTACTTCGCCACCACGTTGCTGGCCATGTCGGTGTAACCAATGTCGAAGTGCGTCTTGAAGACGACGACGACTTGCTCGACGCGGTTGGATTCGATGATGGACGCGGCACCGGCAAGCATCACTGCGCCCGCGAACACGCTTGCCGCAATGGTGGCGATCCAGATTCTCGTGCGGTTCATACGACGGTTGGCTTGTTTTGTCAGGGTCCCGTTTTCAAGGCAACTCGGCGCGCAAGGTCAAGACGCCCCACGCAGGAATCTCAATCTTGTCAGTCGCGCGTTCAATTGGTTGCTCGCTGGTATCGCTGAGCCAAACCTGTTTCGGTGTGGTGGCCCAGACAAGTTTTGCGCTCTCCGCTTTTCCAGACGCGCCAAACAGCCGGACGATCAGCGCCTTGCCGTCGGCACTGGGTTTGAGCGCCACCGTGACGATTCCGGCGGGTTCGACGCGGAGCAGCGTCGTCGCTGGTGACTCGTTGCCAATCGCCGAACGCGCCAGGAGCGGTTGGCTGAAACCGGTGGCGAACCGTGTCGCCTCGGCGGGATCCAGCCGGCGATGCGGTCGGAGGATAAAACGAAAGATGGTGGGGCCGTCCTGATAAGCGCGGTAGTTGGTGCCCCAGTGGTTGTTCATTGCCCACGAGTAAAGTTTTTGTGTGCGGTCCACCTTTTTGCGCCACACGTCCGGATTGGTCTGGGATTCGAGCAGATTCGCGGTGAGCCCGCCGACTTGCACCAGTGGCGCATCGAGCGTGACCCAGGTGACGCCGTAATCGGGATTCGAAACATCGGCCCAACGCCCCACGGTGAACCAGTTTTTGCACGCGCTGGGCATCTGGTCAAGTTCGGGCCGCATCACCCCGAGCGGAATATCGAGCAGCATCTCCCCATCCGGCACGTTGAAGGGGAAGGCAAAGTTAAGGCTCTCCTTGCCGGTCGGCTGCTTGTAACTCGCCGCGGCCAGTCGCGTTTTGGCCACAAGGTTGATGATCTCGACGTAGTCCCCGCCGGCCACCACGCGGAGTTCGCGGCGCAGTTGCTCGCAACCCGGGGCTGCAGATTCAACAATGAGCGACGCGATGAGCGGACCTTGCTCGCCGACGGAAATTTTCACCGGGCCATTGCGTTGGGCATTGGCAGGGTTGTCGCCGATGAAATAGCGGTAATCGTTCAGGGACTCACCGCCGCTGGTATCCGCGAGGTTGCCGGCAATGCCCTGCATGGAAAGCTGGGTGATGCCACCGGTCTGTTCATTGACCCGCAGCTGAACCACGCCGCTATTGAGCGTCGCGCCTTCGGCGGTGGCACGCATGTCAACATGGGGCTTGCCCGCGGAAACGGTGAAGCGACGCACGGCCAATGGTGGCACGTCCTTCGCCAGAAATACCAACTCGCCATTGGCCAACCGTTGCGAAGGAACGGGTGTGCCCCGGTCATCCACCACGCGGTCGCCAGCGGCAGATTGTTCGCGGTCAAGCACGACCAATTCAGTGCGTGGCCAGGATAGCGTGTTGATCACTTCCAGTCCGCCGGGCTTCGCCCCGACGTTCCCAGTTGGCTGGAAAGCTTTCTGATTCGCCAAAGCTTGTTCCAGCAGCCCGCGCGATTTTTTGTCCGCTTCATCGGCGTAGGATTTCTTGATTTCCCACTGTTCACGGGTCTTCTGGTGTTCAGGTTGACTGACGCTGCAATCCGCGCCCCAGGTATGTTCGGAGTAGAGCAGCACATTGTTCCACGCCTCCTCAAAGCGAGCGACCGGATACGCGGCTGGTTTCAACATCGCAAAAACCGTTTCCGCCTGCGCGAGCCGGTCGGAACTGGCGCGATTCATTGCTGTCTCTCTCGCCGAGGAGCCGGCGCCATCTTCCCAATACGGCGTCCAGTCGCCGCGCACCACCGGGAGGTTTTCGCCGTAGCGCTTTTCCAACGCACGGAAGGCCGCGGTCGTCCCGGAGATGATGAACCGGGGCCAGGCATATTTCGCATTCCAGTCCTTCACGAAGTCACAGATGGCAGGATCGGGAATGGCGTTGTCGCCGTGACCGCTCCAGCGCGCATAGGCAATGTCGTATGGGTAGCCGCGCTGTTCCAACCCTGCGCAAAAGTCGTCCACGAGTTGCGGCGACATCTGGCCGTAACGATGGGACATGGCGTAGCCCCAGAACGGAATCCAGACCAGCACCTTTGATTTCCCGTCCGGTCCAACCCACCAGAACGGTTTGTTCTCCCACTCCCGCAGGATGGTGCCGATACGGTCGAAGTAATTTGGCGCGGTGGAGAAATACCGGATGCCCGCCTGGTTCATGGCGGTCACGGTGCCCCACGTGTAGCCGGGAACGTCGCTGATCATCACCGACTCCACCGGCACACCGGTTTGCTTGGCAATTTGCGTGCTGAAACGGAAGAGCTGGAGCAACTCCTCCGGCCGGCAGAGCCCGGTCAGTTCATTAAGATACATGCCGTTCAACACCACCTGTCCATTCTTCACGGCCACGAAAAAATCCGCCCGTTGCCCGTCGCTCATTCGATTGAGGTACAGATCCGCTGCCCAAAGCACCTCCACGTTCCACACAAACCGCGCGCCTTCCGGATAACTCGCGGTGCGCTTCGCCGCCGCCATGCCGTCCACCAGGTTTTGCACCTGTTTCTTTTCAATGTCGGTTTGGATTTCGGTGTAGCCGATGTCCGTGTGCGAATGCGGCAGGAGGTAAACGGTCATCTGGCGCACGGGTTTCAGAAGCACGCTCTGCGCCGCCAAAGTCCGGCCGCCAATCTCGATCAGCATCGGAACCTTCGACTCTGCCGCCACTGCGGGCATCGACACTTCGACCGTCTCGGTGCCGCGCTGCAGATGCACGGGAACGGGCTCAGCACCGTCCACTCGCACCATCCCGTCCACCTCGCCGCCGAAATGGCGCAGGGTCACCAAGATTGGCTGAAACATCCTGCCGCCCTTCTCCCGCAACGCCCGCACCGGCTGGATGCTCTCCACCGTGGTCCGGGCCTGAATTTTTCCCAATTCAAGTCCGGAAGGGGTCTTCATGCCAACCCAATCGTAGAGCATCCAACTGCCCGACGATGTGGTGATTTGGATTTCGTTGTCGCCCATCCGAAGTAGATTGGCGGGGAACGGAATGGTGAGGGTGTGTGGTTTCGCCTCGGAGAGTTGACCCTTGGCCGACTCGTCGCCTCCGCCTGGCGGCAGTGTCCGATCGAATGTCTGGCTGTTTATCTTGATGCGGAGCTTCGGAGGACTCTGGCTGTGCGTGTCGAGCAGGGCGAAGCTGAGCTGGCATTCACCTGCCGGCGGAGTGGCTTTCAAGCCGAAGAGAACGCTAAACGTGTGCTGCCGTCCACCCGCCCATATATCGCCGGGCCCCGGGTGCACATAGGGCCAGTCGTGTTTCGGATCCGACTCGCCGATGACGAACACAGCGTCGGCCTTAAACTGCCCGTATCCGGAGGGAGCGAGGGCAAATTCGGCGTTGTTGTTGTCAGGCCGGCCGATCTGCCACAGGAAATCCAATTCGGCGGCCGAAAGATGCCAGTGGGCCAACAGCAGCACCAGCGCTGCCCGATAAGGGAGGAGGAACTTTTGTTTCATAAAGGGAGATGGAGTGGTTTCGGGGTTAGGTTTTTTTCCAGGAAGTTTCAATTTCCTCCAGCGTCCGGCCTTTGGTTTCCGGCACAAACGCGAGGACAAACGCGAACGAAAACAGGCTAACCATCGCATAGATCCAAAATGTCTTTGCCGGGCCCACGGCCGGACTGTCATTCAGCATCGGGAAGGTTTGGGCGACGATGTAACACGAAACCCAGACGGTGAGCGCCGCGAGCGACATCGCGCGCCCGCGGACCTTGTTCGGAAACACTTCGGCGCAAAACAGCCAGCCAATCGGGCCCATGGCCATGGCAAAGGCCCCGATGAAGCCGATGATGCAAAGCAGCAACGGCAAGCCGCCTTGCGCGGTGTAGAACATCCAACCCACCAAGCCCAGGGAGATCGTTTGGACGGCCGTGCCGATCAGCAAGAGTGGCCGCCGGCCGGCTTTGTCCACCAGCGCGATCGCCACAAAGGTGAAGACCACGTTGATCAGCCCCACCCAGACGGAGGACATAAAAGCGGCATTCTTGCCGCCGCCAGCGGATTCAAAGATCTTCGACGAGTAATACATGATGGCATTGATCCCGCAGAATTGGGAGCAAGCCATCAGCACCACCGCAATCATCAGCGGCTTGAAAAAGACGCCTTGGAACAGTTCGGAGAAGCAGCCCGTTTCCTGATTCATGGTGTCCCGAATGGCGGCCAGTTCGCGTTGGGCATGATCGGGGCCGCCCACCTGCTCGAGG
>JANOHH010000759.1:0-2167 GCA_031406395.1 Verrucomicrobiota bacterium
ATCGAGGATCCGATCGAGTTTCTGCATCCGCACATTCGCTCGACGATCAACCAACGCGAATTGGGCTCGGATACGTATTCGTTTCCGCGCGCCTTGAAGGCCGTCCTGCGCGAAGACCCCAACGTGATCCTGGTTGGCGAAATGCGCGACTTGGAGACCATCGCCGCCGCCCTCACGTTGGCCGAGACGGGCCACCTGGTCCTTTCGACCCTCCACACGCAAGACGCGGCTTCGACGGTGGATCGCATCATCGACGTGTTTCCCCCGTATCAACAGGAGCAAATCCGGGTGATGCTAGCCTCGACGTTGAAGGGGGTCGTTTCGCAGGTGCTGTTACCCAAGGCGGATGGTCAGGGCCGCGTGGCCGCGCGCGAGGTCATGGTGGTGACGGCAGGTATTTCGGCCATCATTCGGGAAGCCAAAACCCACCAGATTTATTCCGCCATCCAGACCGGAGGCAAGCAGGGCATGTGTACGATGGAACAATCCCTCGCCAGTCTATACAAGGAAGGCTTGATCTCGGTGGAGGATGCGATGAGCAAAGCCAACCACCCGCTGGAGTTGAAGAACCTGGCGCGCATCGAGTGATGCCAAATTCAAATGAACCCTAACGACCTCAAACAGATTGCCGTCCTGCGCTCCGTTTCCGACACCGCCATCGGAGAGCTGGCGACGGTCCTCGAAGAGCGCCGGTTCAAAACTGGGGAAGTGATTTGTGCCGAAGGCGACCCCGGCGACAGCATGTTCTTCATCCTTGAAGGCTCGGTGAGTGTTGAAAAGAAAACCAGCGTCACCGGCACCGCCACAAAAACTCTTACCGTCCTTGCCCCCGGTGATTACTTCGGGGAAATGTCGCTGTTCGACCAGCAGCCCCGCTCCGCCTCGGCGGTCGCGGGCGGCGAAACGCGGCTGGCGCTGCTGCCCAAGACCGCCTTCGATACGCTGCTGGAACGAAACAGCACGGCGGGCTTGAGCGTGCTGTTCGCCATGATACGGACCTCGAGCGATCGCATCCGGCGACTGAGTTCGCAGTTGATCGTTTACGATGAAATCGGCAAAGCGATCGGTGGCGCAACGAACCTGCAAGGATTGCTGGACGTGGTGCTGGATCAACTTTGCCAGGCCACTTTCGCCGACTGGGGATTGCTGATCCTCCGATCCCAATTCTCCAGCGACCTGGAGCTTCGCAGTCGCAAGGGCCTCGAACTTTCGGCTCAGCAAAAGGAATTGATCACTGCGGGGAAGGGCTTCCTCGAACCGATGCTGCAAAATCCGCGGGACCTGGTTGCGAAGAACTTCAGCGAAGAAGAGCCGTTCAAATCGTGCCGCCGTTTAGGATTTGAAATGCCGGCGCTGCTGCTCTCGCCGATCCTGGTGGAAAACCGACTGCTGGGAATCATCGCGCTCGGCGATCACGAGAGTGGGCAGTTCGACTTGAACGATGTGTACCTCGTTCGCGGCGTCGCGAGTCAGGCGGGCCAAGCCATCCTCAACGCTCTCCACCGGGAAGAGGAAACGGCGCGCTCGCGACATTCCCGGCAATTCGTCCGCTTCTGAACGCCACGGCGACGCAAGCACGCTCCCCCGCGGCTCAATGCCAACGGCCAGCGAGCACGATCCAGCCCGCGATGCAGCCGATGTGGAGCACCTGATCGCAGCCAATCAAAATGATCGCATAATCTGGCGAGCGCTCACACTTCTTGAAAACCTGAACCCACCACCGAATGGGAATGCGACAATCAACAAAGACATGGAGCAAGCCCAAAACCAAACCGCCGACCCACCCAAAGACCAAACCTAGGAGGACCCCGTGAATGCTCCCGTGCACCCAGGCGGCCGGGTGCGAGAGCCGCACCTTGTTGACCGCCATCCATTCATTTTGGAGCAGCCAATCCGCAAGCAGGTGAAGCATCAAGGCCGCTTCGAAAATGGTGAGAGTCATGCGAGTTTGACAACGATCGTGAGGAAGCCGCCGATGGTTTCATGAACCGTAAATCCGAAATCCAGCGGGCAAAGTGCCGGTTGACCTACTACTTCGCGACAACCGCGAAAACAAGATTCGCGATTTCGGACACGTTCGGGATGCGCTTTCACGCCGGGTTTTATAGACGGGTTCTTGGCGGCGCACAAGCCCGAAGCAGAATCTCCAGAACCGCCGCCCCACATG
>JANOHH010000787.1:0-3563 GCA_031406395.1 Verrucomicrobiota bacterium
GATCGTTACAAGTTTCGCACGTCGCCGCTGCGCAACGTCGCCTTGCAGCCGGCCTTCTTCCACAACGGCGCGTTCACCCGGCTGGAAGATGCGGTGCGCCATCATCTGGACGTGTTCGCTTCGGCGCGCAACTACGATCCCGCCCGTGCCGGCGTCGCGCCCGACCTCGCACTGCAACCCGGCCCGATCGAACCGGTCCTGGCACGAATGGATCCGCTGCTGGCGACGCCGACTTCCCTCACCGAGGATGAGTTGCGCCGGCTCGTTGATTTTGTGCGTGCCGGGCTGCTGGACAAACGCGCGCGCCCCGAGCAGTTCCGCCAGCTCGTCCCCCGTGCCCTGCCGAGCGGCAATCCGTCATTGCTATTTCAGTTTGAGGATCGCCCCGCTACAGAATAACGCCGGTTTCGTTGCCACGTCATTAAGCCGAAAGCTCAGTTGCCACCTCCATACCAGCACATTTCACATGTGCTCTGTGGGCGGGGTGGCGTGGGCGATTTCAAGCACAAGGGCAGACTCGACGTGGCCATCACCGGATCGCAGCGTTCCATTCACGGAACAGCCGGAACACGCAGGCCAGTGGCTCGCCAAACAATCAGGCTGAATTTGGCCGCATCACATAGGCGAAGACACTCGGCACCATCGGTGCTAATGTATGTCGAACCTGAGCCACTGGATGGCTCGCCCAGAACCGGCAAAACCTTTTGAAAACGAAACTGCCAAACTTGAATTGGACTCCGACCGAAGCCCCCCGGCTTGACCAGAGTCCATGTAGTGTCGTTTCCTCCTCCAGACTTCGTCGCGGCGAAACCAGTTCCCACCTCGGTCGGCTCCGCTGCCTCTTCGGCTGGGCTTTGCTTTCAGTCTATGTGAGCCTGTCATCGCCGTTTGGCGCACAGATCGCGGCCGCGCTGGGTTCGCTGGATCGCGACCATCGCCTGATCCTGCAAGCTGGTGACGGGGGCATCCGCGTGGTTCTGCACCACGACCATTACTCGGCCGCGCATCACCATGGCTTGGCGGCGCGGACCCTGGCGCTGTTCGCAAAGCCGGCGAGCGCGACGGATCCGGACCATGTGCTGCAATTCAGCACGACCACCAGTTTGGCCCGCGGCTCCCAATCATTCGCGACCGCGCCCGAGACTCTTAAACAAAACGCTCTTCCAAACGTTGAAGTGATAGCGTGCTCCCGTCGCGACAACTTCTTCGCCTCCGTCCCAATGCATGCGCCGCCCGTGGGTGGCGGACTGCTCGCCTGTCTCCATTCGACGGTTCTGCTGATCTGATCTTCTCCGCCTGGTGAATAGCGCCTCCGTGCTGTTCCTCGGGACGGACATTTCTCCCACCTCTTTTGGCAAGGCAAGATTGACCGGGGAAACGTCTTCGATTCGGTAACGAGTCAATCAACAACAAAATCCAAACCGCAAAACATTATGAAGCAAATATCCGTAGAAAAAAACCGGGCGACAATGAATCCGCCCCTCGCGCGGATCCTCGCCACGTTGGGAGCTCTCACTCATCAGCGGCAGCGGCTGCTTCCGACGAATGAGGCCGTGCCTTTTCTGCTTCACCGACGAACCAGCAATCACAACAACACCTGACCATGAAAACAAATTCCTTGATGCTTATGAAACGCCAGAAACACCTTTTTGTCGCCGCTGCGGTTTGCGCCGTTGTTTGTGCGCCAACCGTTCAGGCCGTGACCACCGTCTTCTTCAACAGTTCGCAAACGACCAACCTGGTGAGCACCAACGCTACCTCGGACACCATCGGCAGCGAAGGTTATTTGTTCACCTACACCCGGGACAAACTGTTCACCGGCGGGGGCGGGTTGACCAATCCAATCGGCCGGACGGTTCGGATTCCGTGGCCGAATGGGCTGGAGGCCCAGTATGTAACGGCCGGTCCGAACCCTGGCAATGCCAGGATCACAGTCCAGCGGGTGGACGATGCCGTCTTTGATCTGACCGCGTTCACCGCGAAGCTGCTGGGCATCGCGGGCGCCGGCCGCGCGATCGAAATCGTTCCCCTCCTGAACGGCCAGGAGCCGTTGAACGATCCGCTCTTTTTCGACGTGTCCGGGAATTACGGCAACGACTTCTCCTATGACACCTCGCCCAACCACCTCGGCACGACGGCCGCTCTCACCAACTATGACGCCTACGTGATCAACCTGTCCCTGGACTACGCGTTGATGAGCCTCACCGTAATGGATGCCAGCCTCCCGCCGCCCCCGCCGCCTGCGTTGCAGATTTTGATGACTACTTCAAATTCTGTCCAGCTGTCGTGGCCGACCAATTCCACGGGCTTCACGCTGCAACAGAATTCCGACCTGGGCCCAACGAACTGGGTGGACACCACGAACAACGTCTATGTCTCCGGCACAAACAACCAGGTGACGATCTCACCCTTAACTGACAGCGGCCTTTTCCGACTCGCACATCCTTGAATTTCTCCGCACTCCAAACACAAACAAACATCATGCAAATAAAAACCATCAAACCCGGTCCCTGCCGGATTCCCCCTGCGCCCGCCGCGCTATTCACGGCGCTGGCCATGCTCCTGTCTCAACCCTCACGGGTTTCAGCCCAAAACTGGACCTCAATCGCCAATCCTAATTGGAACATCTGGCTGACGGATTACGGCTACTCGGACTTCCTGTTCGACAACACGCCGGGCTTCGAAGGCCGGGAGTATCTCTCCGGCGAATGGGGCGCGGCCATCGGTTATCACCGCATCAACGGCACGGTGCAAGCGCCGCGCTTCCTCGATCCACAGTTTTGGTTTCCCGACTGGGCTACGTTATCTACGTTCGGGGTGAAGACCCCCATGACGCTGCAGCCGCTGAATGCGGACAACCTGCCGGTCGCGGAATCGGTCATTACCAACAGCGACCTCCAGATCACGCTGCATGCGGAGATGTTCGACACCATTGTCGGCACCCCGATGGGCACGGCGCCCGCTTCGACCGGCGGCGCGGGCACGTTTATCAATAGCAGCCGCTACGTGATGAAACAGACGGCGACGGTCAAAAACATTTCCACCGCGACGATCACGAACGTGCAGTTCATCCAGTTCCTGCACGGGCTTCATGCCGACCGCGGCGTTTACGACAATCGCACTTATGCCGGGCCCTTGAGTGGATTTCAATACGACGTCACGCTCGCGGGCGTGGATCAATACGCCGTGGGCGCGGGCAGTTCGAGCGCCGGGTTGGAAGACTTCATCGCCTTCCACGCGAGCGTCGCGCCGAGCGCGTTCGAGATCGGTCATTACGGCATCGAAGGCAACGGCATTGACGATCATTCCATCGGCAAACCCTCCGACGGCGTGCATCTCTCGGTGGAAAACAACTGGCTCACCGCGCCGTTCTTGACCCGACAAGGTACGGATAATTTCCAGCCGACGGCGCGTTGGGTTTCCGGCGCGCAACGCTGGAATCTCGGCGACCTCACGCCGGGACAGTCCACCAGCTTCGAGGTCATCCTCAGTCTGCGCACCGGCACGCGCGTCCCGGCAGTCCCCAACAGTTCCGGCGGTTGCAACGGCGGTTCCAGTGTGGC
>JANOHH010000826.1:0-1117 GCA_031406395.1 Verrucomicrobiota bacterium
CTCGGGCAACCGATCAACACCCTTTCCGGCGGCGAAAGTCAGCGGCTCAAGTTAGTGCGGCATCTGGCGGAGGCTACCCAACCTTCCGTAGCAGCGGACGTGAGTCCGCTCAAATCAGTTTCGTCGGAAAGTCAGAGCCGACTCACATCGGCTGCTACGCTCTTCCTTTTCGACGAACCCACCACGGGCCTGCACTTCGACGACGTGCGCGTGCTGCTCCAGGTTTTCCAGCGCCTCGTGGACGCTGGGCATTCCGTCATCGTCATTGAACACAACCTGGACGTGATCAAATGCGCGGACTGGGTGATTGACCTCGGGCCCGAGGCCGGAGATCAAGGCGGACAGATCGTTGCGCATGGCACACCGGAGGAAGTCGCGGAATGTAAGGCGAGTCATACGGGACAGTTCTTGTGCGGAGTTCTCGGCATTGGGAAACAGGAAAAGGGGCAGAGGAGAAAAGGAGAAAAGGAGCTGATGAACGTAAAGTCTCCTCTCCTCCTTTTCTCCCCTGCTGCCCAGCCCGCACTCAGCATCACCGGTGCGCGGGAACACAACCTCAAGAATATCTCGCTGGAAATCCCACGCGACCAGTTTGTCGTCATCACGGGCGTCAGTGGTTCGGGCAAGAGCACGCTGGCCTTTGACCTCTTGTTCGCCGAGGGACAACGCCGGTTTCTCGATTCCATGAACGTGTACGCCCGGCAATTCGTGGAGCAGATGTCGCGGCCCGACGTGGATTTGATCACCGGCATTCCCCCCACCGTGAGCATCGAGCAACGCACGAGTCGCGGCGGCGGCAAGAGCACCGTTGCAACGGTCACCGAGATTTATCATTTCATCCGGCTGCTCTTCGCGCGCCTCGGTGTTCAGCATTGCCCGGATTGCCATCTGCCCGTGCAAGCGCAGAGCCGGGACGAACTCGCCAAGCAACTCCAGTCCGAACTCAAACACCGCGGCGGCCTGCTCCTGCTCGCGCCGATGGTGCGAAACCGGAAAGGCTTTCACAGCGACGTCGCCGCGTGGGCCGCCAAACATGGCTACCCGGAAATCCGCGCGGACGGCAAACTCTTCGACACCAGCAAGCCCTTCCGGCTCGACCGCTTCCGCGAACACGATG
>JANOHH010000652.1:0-1342 GCA_031406395.1 Verrucomicrobiota bacterium
CGAGGTGTATGCGCCCGATTGGCGCGAGTGTGATTACGCAATGACGCATCACCTGTTGGACGAACCAACGGACCAACCCACTAAACCGGCGAAAGAATACTTGTCGCCCGCTCACAGCCGCCTAAATTCACGGAAAGCAAATATGGGGCAGAAGTAATTTTCTCTGAAACGCCGAGCCTCAAGAATGCGAATTCCAATCAGTTCAAAACCGGCAATCCGTCTCCAAACCAGCGATGAACATGGAAGCGAGTAGTGCGACCTGGAGCCGCTGGCGGGTGGCCTTGGTGCTGACCGGAGTCTGGGCCGTGCTTTATCTGCCGGTTCTCGGGCAGCAAGAGCTGAGGGGTGAGGAAGGTCGCCGCGTGCTGCCAGCATTGGCCATGATCGATTCGGGCAATTGGGTGGTGCCGCACATCGGCGGCGAGCCCTACTATAACAAACCACCGTTGGTCAACTGGTGCATCGCCTTGGCGGTCCGAGTGTGTGGGAGTCGCAGCGAAGCGGTTTGCCGGCTGACGAGCATCTTCGCGACTCTCGCGCTGATCTTCACGCTGGCATTTCTCCCGGGGGAATGGCCCTCCGCCCGGGGCCGGCTGCTGGCCGGGCTCTGTTACTTGACGAATTCTTCCATGATTGACAAGGGCCGGCAGATCGAAATTGAACCCCTACTGATGGCGTTGACCGGCATCGCACTTTTTTGGTGGCTGGCGGCGACGCGTTCTCGCCTCAGTCCCTGGTGGATCTGGCTGCCGACCGGGTTGGTAGTGGTCGCCGGCCTGCTGCTCAAAGGCCCATTGATCTTATGGTTTTTCTACATTCCGGTCTTGGCGGTGGTTTGGACCACCCGACGCTGGCGGCCATTGTTTTCCTTGCCGCACTTGCTGGCCATTTTGCTGGCGGGCGGGCTATTCGCGAGTTGGGCGCAACTCGCCGCCTCCCAGGCGTCCGCCACGGCCATGCAGGCCGCGTGGGAGGGAGAAATATCAACCCGCTTCACGCTCACGCCAGCAGCCCTGTGGGTGGTACCGGGAAACCTGCTCCGCGCGCTGGTGAACTTTGTGCCCTGGATGTTCTTCCTGCCGCTACTCTGGAAGCGGAGCTGGCTGGACAATCTGCCGGACGAAGACCACCGGCTTTTTCGCGGTCTGCGCCTCGGATTGATCATCACGTTCGTGGCCATCTGCTTGATACCCATGACTCGGCCGCGTTACTCATTGCCGGTTTTCCCACTCGCGTGTCTCCTGCTTGGATGGGCTTTGGCTGGGGTCTCGATCCCAAAGATCGCCGAGCGTTGGTGTCGGAATACGCTGCTAGTCCTGGGAAGTCTCTTGGCGGCCGCCAC
>JANOHH010000852.1:0-7717 GCA_031406395.1 Verrucomicrobiota bacterium
CAACGGCTGGAACGGCAAATACGACCGGCGGTTCATCCATCTCCTACTCCAATTTGACGGTGAACCTTGATGTTACGCCGCGGATTGCGGCCAATGACTATATCGAACTAAATGTTCTGCAAAGTGTAATGCGGCTCGGCCCATCAGTCCAAAGTACGGTCGGGGATCAGGTCAACGACGTTAATTCTTTTTATACACGTAAATTAGAGACCAAGGTTCTGATCCCAAGCGGGAACACGCTGGTGATGGGCGGCTTGGTTCAGGATCAGACCACCTCGCGTAATGTCAAAGTTCCCCTGCTGGGTGATATTCCGTATTTGGGTCTGCTCTTTCGCCATGACTTCAAGGGAGTTGAAAAGCAAAATCTGATCATCTTTATCACCCCAACTACCGTCCAGGATTCGGATTTTCAACCCACGAAATCGACTTACCTGAAATCAACTGGAAACGAAGACATAACAGAAGGGTGGACTGCTTGGGACAGCGGCAAGCCCAAGGACTGGAGCAAAAAGGCCAGCGCTGCCCCCGAAAGCCCGCAATTTACGCCATAGGGTATTGGCTCAAATTCTCAGCCACCGATCTCACCGAGATCGGTGGTTTTTTTCTGGCTGTGCCCCGATCAATGCCAGATCCAAAGCCGGCCGGCGGGCGCGGCCTTGCTTATTTTGATTTTGAATTGTCAGCCTGCTTAAAACCGATGTTTTGCTCGTAGTCGCCGAGCTTCACGGAGCTGGTCACGCTCTTTGCTTTCAATTCGAGCTTGAGCAAATCCATCCGGTTGCGGGCCATGTCCGCCCCCGCTTGTTGAGGGTAGCGCTCGATGATCTGCGCCAGCGTCTGCCAGGCGGGGTCATAGCCCGCGCCGTGGCGGATTTGGAGATCGGCCAGCAGATTCAGCCAGTGGATGACCTGACGGGCGGGCTGGTTTGGTTGATCAATGAGTTGTTGCAACTGATCGGCGGCCAGGTCGAGGCGCTGGAAGTCGTCGGCGTAGATCACGGCAAGCTTTTCACGCGCTTCGGTGTCCTGCGGATGTTGTTCCAGGTGGTGGACATATTCCCCGGCCACTTCGGCGGGGTCACGGTCGGTCGGCGTGAGATGTTGGGAAGACGAGAGCAGTCCGACGTTCTTGACCCCTTCCGGAAGGTGAACGGGGGGCCGGTCGTGAGTGGCGAGCATGTAATCCGTGCCGGCCAGATGGCCGATCCGCTGCTCGGCCACCAAGGCGAGTTCGGAATCCGGAAACCTATCCACGATCCGCTGCAAATCCGCCCGCGCGGCATCCCGATCCACGGAATACTTGAGGTGCCAGTCGGCGAGCGTGTTGAACGCGTAGGCCACATTGCGCGGCGCATGTCCCGGCTGTTGGCACAAGCGCTGGATTGTGACTTCCGCGCCAGGTAAATCATCGAGGTTCTCGGCTTGAATCTCGGCCAGCAACATCTGGCCCTTGAAGTCGGTGGGGAATTTCTCCAATTGCTTGCGAACGGCGGCGACGGCTTCCTGGTAATGGCCGCGTTTACGTTGGGCTTCAGCGATGGAGTAATAGGCTTGCGGTTCAATTTCTGCGTCCCCGCCGTCATAGAGTGAAATTAGAGGGCTCGTGACGGCGTAGATTATCTCGCGTCCCCAGAGGATGGCGAGAAAAAGGCCCAACGCTGCAGCGGATGCGACGCCAAAAAACGCGACGCCGTAATTCGTGCCCTTGGGGATTTCCCTCTGAAGATAAAGCCCGAGGGCGATGAAAGCGCCGAAGTCAACCGCAGTCAAGACCCACTTGAACATCAACCGCGCCGGGTCCTTACTCCGCTTGAGACACCGCCACATTACCCACCCGATCAGCCCCACGAAGAGAGCCAGGGAGCCAAGGGTCAAAAGGATATCAAGCACCGATCGGTTGGTGGTGGCAGGCTGCATCTGTTCAGGACTCTTCGTCCGGTGGTCGCGGAATTCAAGAAAATTATGGGTGGCGCTGCCTCGACGGGGCGCGACCGGCCCCCTGGTCGGAGGCGGTGAACGACTGGAAGCCGTCGGACAATCTGGACCTCACCCCGCACAACGACCCGCTGCGGCCGCGGGACCGCCCGCGACCCGAGGCGTGGATGTGCCCTCCGCGAGGCTTATTCCTGTTGGAGATCAAACACCAGCGTCGTGCGCGAACCGGTCTGCACATTTTCGATCTCCATCTCCTTCAACTGCCAAGCGCCATTAACCTTCTCGACCGCGGTCGGGCGGAACTCCTTCAGCAGCTTGCCCCGGGCATCGTAGGCCTCAGCTTGTACGACGGCACCGCTTTCCGTGTGAATCCACGAGACCACTCGAGCGTAACCGTTGGTCCAGGAATCCGGCCGTCGGCTTTCCAGAACCTGGCACGATTTGCCGCGCCGCATTTCCCGTTTCGTCAGACGCTGCCCCGGCCAGTGGAAAAATTCCAGGCCCAGATCGGCCAGCCAGAAATCCGAGCCCGCAAACGGTGTCATCGTCTGGTTGTTAGCCAGCAGCGTCGTTCCGGTCAACGAGTAACGGCTCGGGGTTTCGGGACGATGCTCGACGCTAAAGGTGAAGGGCTGGTTCGGGCCCGGGATGACTTCATAGACCGTCGTCCAGTTGGTTTTCGTGACCAGGATGCGGGAGGTGAAGGGGATTTCCTGGCGTGGTTTTTTCGGGGTCCGAATGACCAGCTTGCCGGAGTTGGTGTAATTGGCCTCGGGACGGAGTTCGCGAAGTTGCTGGGCGAGCTCGCGCCCTTCCCGTTCAGCGGTGGCGAGATCGTTGGTGGTAACCGCACCTGCCAGCAATGCAAAACCAAGAATCAAAAATGTAAAATACCATCGACCCCACCCGGCCCCGGTTTTAGATTTTGCTTTTGGCATTCTTAACTTTGTCGAGTGCAACGCGGATGACTTGCGAGATGTGATTGACGAAGTGGACCTTGATTTTCGCGCGCACCTCGGCGGGGACCTCGGACCAGTCTGGTTTGTTTGACTCGGGCAGGATGACGTGTTTCACGCCAAATCGGACGGCGGCCAGGACTTTTTCCTTCACCCCGCCCACGCGCAGAACGCGCCCGCGCAGGCTAATCTCTCCCGTCATCGCCATATCCGAGCGCACGCGGCGTTGGGCGATCAGCGAAGCAAGGGCGGCCACGATCGCCACGCCGGCGCTGGGGCCGTCCTTGGGGGTGGCTCCGGCGGGAACATGAATATGAATATCGTGTTTGGCGGCGTCGGTGAGTTCGAGGCCGAGCTTGCCGGCCTGGCTGCGCAGGTAGCTGAAGGCGGTTTGGGCGCTCTCTTTCATCACGTCCCCGAGCGAGCCGGTCAGTAGAAAGCCGCCCTTGCCGGGCATGCGGGTGACTTCAATAAATAGGACTTCGCCGCCCACCGGCGTCCACGCCAGACCGGTCGCGATGCCGAATTCAGCGATCTGCTCCGCGGTTTCCGCGACGAACAGCGCATGGCCCAACTGGGTCTTGAGCGCGTCGGGTTCAAGTTTGATGGGGCCGACGTGGCCGTTGGTGCTGACGAGTTTGCGCGCGGCCTTGCGGGCGAGCGCGGCGATGTTTCGTTCCAACTGGCGGACGCCAGCTTCGCGCGTGTATTCCTGAATCAACCGCCGCAGGGTGGGGTCGGGCAGGATGACCTCTTGTTTCGTAAGGCCGTGTTCCTCCAACTGGCGCGGCACGAGGTAACGTTTGGCGATCTGAAGTTTTTCCGATTCCGTATAGCTCGGCAGCTCGATGACTTCGAGGCGGTCGCGCAGCGCGGGGTGAATTGGCTCCAGCCAGTTTGCGGTGGCGATGAAGAGCACCCGCGATAGGTCGAAGGGCAGATCGAGATAGTGATCGGTAAACGTGTGATTCTGTGCCGGGTCCAGGACTTCGAGCAACGCCGCCGCGGGATCGCCACGAAAATCCGCGCCAACCTTGTCGAGTTCGTCCAGCAGAATCACCGGATTGCAACTCTCCACCCGCCGCAGGGTCTGCAGAATGCGACCGGGCATAGCGCCGACGTAGGTGCGACGGTGACCGCGAATCTCCGCCTCGTCGCGCATGCCGCCGAGGGAGATGCGGGCGAACTTGCGGCCCAGGGCGTCCGCCACGCTTTTACCGAGAGAGGTCTTCCCGACGCCGGGTGGGCCGACGAGGCACAGGATCGGGCCTTTGATCGCCTTCTTGCGTTTGATGACGGCAAGAAACTCCAGCAGCCGGTCTTTGACCTTCGCGAGGCCGAAGTGTTGCTGGTTGAGAATGCGCTCGGCGGCCGTTAGATCAAGTTTGTCCTCAGTGGATTTTTCCCACGGCAGTGCCAGAATCCAATCGAGGTAGTTGCGCGTAACCGGGTACTCCGCCGCGACGGGCGGCATGACCTGCAACCGTTCGAGTTCCTGGGTCGCGACCTTCTTCACCTCGGCGGGCATGGGCGTCTGCGCGACTTTTTCGCGCAGGGTCTTGATTTCGTTCGCGTTCGGTTCCGCCTCGCCGAGTTCGCGCTGAATAGCGCGAAGTTGTTCGCGCAGAAAAAAGTCGCGTTGGGTCTTGGCGATGGAACTGGAGACGTCGGTCTGGATCTTGGTGCTGAGAGTGATGACCTCGTGCTCCCGATTAAGCAGCGGCAGCAACTGGGCCAGGCGCTCCTTGATCGCGGCGGTTTCGAGCAGCTTCTGACGGTCGGCCAGCGAAAGGTTGAGATTGCTGGCGATGAGATCGGTGAAGTGGCCGGGGTCTTCGGTATTCAGCGCGGCGATTTTGACCTGCTCAGAGAGCGCCGGCGACAGTTTGATGATTTCCTGAAACTGGGTCTGCGCGTTGCGCATCATGGCGGTGACTTCGATGGAGTCGTCCGGCACATCGCGCAGGAGTTCAAATTTGGCGGAAAGATACGGATCGGTGGTGGGGTACTCCTTGAGGCGGATGCGCCACAGTCCCTCGACCAGCACGCGCGCGGTGTTGTCGGGAAATTTCACCATCTTCGCCAACCGCACCACACAGCCAACCTCGTACAGATCGCCGGGCGCGGGATCGGCGACTTCGGGCCGGCGCTGGAGCACGGTGCCCATGAGGCGGCCGCCGGCGACGGCGTCGTCAATCAACTGAATACTTGGCCCGGTCTCGACCAGCAACGGAGCGACAGCGCCAGGAAAGATGACGATATCCGACAGTCCAAGGATGGGCAGCGTTTCCGGGAGGGAACGCGACGAGATGCGGGCCAACTCCTCCGGCGTTCCGGAAGTGCCGAGGATGCTGATAAATTCTGTGTCCGGTGAAGTCATGGGAGGCAAAATCAAAAATGCAAAATCAAAAATGCGGTGCCGCTCAAGGGTTTCCGCCGGTTTTCAATTTTGATTTTTAATTTCAGGCGATGGTCACCTTGGTGGTTTTGGGGTGCGGCGGTGGGGCGGCGAACGGCACGTCAATGCGCAGAAAACCGTTCAAGTAGGCGGCCTTCGCCTGGCTCAGATCGTAACCCGAAGGCAGTTCCAGCACGCTTTCGAAGGGGCCGTAATTGATTTCCATGACGAGGAAACTGGCTTTGCAGGCCCGGCAACCATCGGGCCGATCTCCGCTGATGCGCAAGCGGTTGCCCTCGACGGTGATCTCCAGATTCTCGCTGCGCATGCCCGCCAACTCGGCTTTGATCACCAAGCCGCCGTCGGTGGCATAAACGTCTGTGTTCGGCACCCAGTGACCATTGGCCATGGATTCCCGGCCGCCCACGGCGGAAGCGCGGGTCACAAATTGCGTGGAAGGAGTAATTTTGGTGACGGCCATGCGATCAAAAGCTATCTCAGTTGAACCCAGCCTGCAAGTGCGCTCATTTGCTTTTCACGATGATCTGCGGGCGACCGCCTTTGCGGACGTGGAACACGATGGAACTGGGGTTGGGCGAAGGGGGACTGCCGGAACAGCCGCAATGCGTGTCGCGTGCGAAGCTGAATTTTCGGCGGCGCAGCCAGCCCCAAAACAAACCCGCAGCGGCCAGCATCACGATTATCAGGGAAACAACAGTCTGCCAGTTCACACCGGCAACATAACCGGAAATGCCGCGCCAGCAACTGCGATTTTTCGCCGCCGTTTTCCCGATTGGATTTTGGCCCCCCGCTCCGCTAGAAGATCGCAGAGCGAGCCAATAGACGATGGCATAGCGAGAGTGACGGGCAGGGGAGACGATGAGAAAGGTTCTGTGCCCGCATTCAAATATCAGCCCCGGCCCGGAGGGCTACTTATCCATTGCTGGTTGAAATCCGAACTTCTTCGCGAGGGCGAGCGAGGTGGCGAGAGACTTGACGCCCGCGGTGCAGGTCGGATCGGAAAGCGAGGCAGCCGCGAGGCAGACGCCGGTGCGGAGGCTGCGCGCGAGTTCCCAACCTTCATGCAAGCCCCACAACACGCCGGCGCAGAAGGCGTCGCCCGCGCCCGCCGTGCCCGCGATGTACTTCGCCGGCAGCTTGAGCGACGGTTGCCAGACGTCATCGCCCCGGCGATTGCGCGCCAGTGCGCCTTCGGGAAAGTGGATGACCACCAGCTCGCGCACACCCATCTGCAACAGCGCACCCGCCGCGTGCCGGAGCGCCACGGTGTCGAGGCGGCCATCGGCGGTGCGGACTTTGAAACCGGTGGTCTTGCCCGCCTCGTTTTCGTTCTGGATGCAGTAGTCCACGAATTTGAGCACCGGTGCGACGAGCGTGGGGAAGCGGTCGCTGTCCTCGCTCACCACATCCACGCTGGTCTTGAGGCCGGCGGCCTGGGCGGCGGCAAGCAAACTCCCGGCGCGGGTGCCGTGTTTGGCGTCGGCCACGTCCAGCGCGTCGAGGAGGAGCAGGTATCCCAGATGGAAGATGCGCGCCTTGATTTTTTTGAAGTCTAGATTCGCACCGGCCCAGAGGGCGTTGGCGCCACGCGCGTGGAAAAACGTTCTCCGCCCCGATGCCCGCTCCGTCATCACGTCGGTGTAGGAGGTGACCGCTTTGGGGGTTTGATTCAGGTAGCGCACGTCAATCTTCTGCCGGCGGCAGTGCGCGAGGATTTGCGCACCGTTGGCGTCCTGGCCGACGAGGCCGGCGGCGAGGAGGGGGAAGGCAGCGCCCGATTGAGCGAGATCCATAAGGACGTTGTACGGCCCGCCGCCCGTACCGGTGGATTCGGCGAGGATGCTGGCGAGTTGTTCCGGCGGCGGATAGCTATCAATGAGTTTGACGCGGTCAATGATCCAGTTGCCGCCGGCGAGAAGCCCGCGATGCGCGCTGGAGGATTTGGTTTTCATGGTGAATGCCCCGGTGTTGCAGGATCAGTGAACAAAAATACTGGAACGCCTGGCAAGTGTATTCTGGGATCCCGTCCGGCGACCGGGGCCATTCAGCGATGAATCGCGGCGCTTGTGACGCGCTGATTTTTTCATCGCGGCCGGCAAGAAATGCTTTTCAAAAGGGTGGGTTACCGTTATTTCTGCTTCGTGGCCACACAGTTGCATCAAGGCGAGAAGACGCTCCGGGGCATCCCGGTGTCCGCTGGGGTGTGTCGCGGGAAGATTCTCGTCCTCGACAAGGCGCACCAGGTGATCGAGCCGCGTCCGCTGACCGAAACGGAGTTGCCCGAAGAAATCAACCGCCTCCAGCGCGCGCTGGTTTCCACCCGCGAGCAATTGCAGGACGTGCAGCGCCAACTTGCGGCCAGTCTCGGCGCCTCCCACGCGAGCATCTTCGACGCGCATCTGCTCGT
>JANOHH010000853.1:0-4226 GCA_031406395.1 Verrucomicrobiota bacterium
GGCAACTATTCTCACGAATTTATGGTGCCGGCAGAGACCGGGGAAAATGAAGTTGTCTACTGCGAAGCCTGCGGATATGCAGCGAACATCGAAAAGGCCATCAGTGGCATTCCCAAGACGGCAGCCCGGGAGCTGGGAGCGGCGCCAGAGAAGTTTGCCACGCCGGGCGTCGTCACCATCGGGGCGTTGAGCAAGGAGCCTTACAAGGTTGCCGCCAACCGCCAGATTAAGACGCTGGTTTACATCGCTGACAGCAATCCGATCTTGATTTTGATTCGAGGCGACGATCAATTGAACGAGGCCAAACTGGCGGGCGTCATCGGCACCACGATTTTTCGCGCGGCCACGGGGGACGAAATCTTCACCGCCTTAGGCGCGCATCCCGGGAGCCTGGGGGCAGTGGGCGTGAAGACTATTTCCGTCTATGCCGACATGCGATTAAGCGGGGCGAATGAAATGACAACCGGCGCGAACGAAGACGGTTTCCATTTTCGCAACGTCTCCATCGAACGCGATATCGCAGTCACGAAATGGTGGGATTTGCGCAGCGTGACCGCGGGCGAACCCTGCGCCAAATGTGGCAAGCCGTTGAAGATTCGCCGGGCGATTGAGGTCGGCCACGTCTTCAAACTGGGGACAAAATACAGTGAGGCACTTAACGCAACATTCTTAGACGAGGACGGTTCGCGCAAGCCGTGTGTGATGGGCTGCTATGGTATCGGGGTGACGCGTACGTTGCAGGCGATCATTGAGCAGAGCAACGACAAGGATGGGATCGTGTGGCCTTTGGCGGTCGCTCCGTATCAGGTGTGTATTACGCCCTTGAGCGTGGTAGCGGACAACGCCTGCATGAAACACGCCGAAGCGATTTATTCCGAACTTACCGCGCGCGGGGTGGAAGTCATTCTCGACGACCGCGACGAACGCCCGGGCGTTAAGTTTAAAGACGCGGATCTGGTAGGTTTTCCGATCCGGGTCAGCATTGGTGAGAAATCGCTGGCGAATGGTGAAGTCGAAATCAAACCCCGCGGTGGGGCAACGGTATTGGTCAAGACGGCCGAAGTCGTCAATCAAGTCCTGGCGCTCGTGAACCCGAATTCAATATAGCGCCGGCCCCGGCTGCCTGCAATCAATGCCGGCTCAGCTCTCTATCCACACGCGGCGGCCATGATTTAAGCCATGACGGATCGGACGGTCTTTTGCTGGCTGCCCACCTTGTCAAGGGATTCACGTACGGCACGCGCCAACGTGGCGCGATTATAGGGCTTCTGGAGGAAACGGGCGTCGTTGTGGCGTTCGAGAAAATCCGTGCTGATGTCGTCCACGGTGTAGCCACTGGCGAAAACGACCCGTAGCGGTGGGCGGTTGCCGAGAAGTTTACTGGCCAGCTCCACGCCGGAAACGCCCGCGGGCATCACCATGTCCGTGAAGAGTAGATCGACGCTGTTCGGGTGGCGATCCCAAAGTTCAATGGCGTCGCGGCCGTTGGCGGCCACAAAAACTTGGTAGCCACATTCCTCAAGGATGAGTTGGGCCATTTCGCGGAGGACGGGTTCATCTTCGACAACGAGGATGGTTTCTTTGCCGCCGGTGACGGGCCCGTGGGGAGCCGGGTCTTCGCTGACCGGCTTGGCGGTTTCGGCGCTGGCGGGGAGGAAGACGTTGAACGTTGTACCGCTGCCGGCTTTGCTGCTGACCTCGACCCAGCCGCCATGTTGTTTGACGATGCCGTACACCGTCGCGAGGCCCAGACCGGTGCCTTTGCCGACTTCCTTGGTGGTGAAGAACGGTTCAAAGATGCGACCAATGATATAGGTGTCCATGCCGCAACCAGTGTCGGTCACGCACAGACAGACATGGGGGCCGACATGGGATTCGGGATGCATCTGGGCGTAATCTGCTGCGATGTCGATGCCGCTGAGGCTGACGGTCAGCGTGCCGCCTTTGTCCATCGCGTCGCGGGCGTTCACGCAGAGATTCATAATAACTTGTTCGATCATTCCGCTGTCCCCACGAATGAAAGGCAGCCGGGTCGGCGGCGTGAAATCGAGGGTGATGGTTTCACCCAAGAGGCGGCGGAGCATCTTGCTCAAGTGAAAGACGACCTCGCTCAGATCCAGCAACTTGAGTTGCATCACGTTTTTGCGGCTGAACATGAGCAGTTGCCGGGTCAGGCTCGCGGCCCGTTCGGCGGCGAAGAATATGGCTTGGGCAGAATCGAGCGCCTGCGCCGCCATGCCCGGCCGGGCCATGAGCATGCCGATATGCCCCTGGATGATGGTCAGCATGTTGTTGAAGTCATGCGCGACACCGGCGGCGAGCTGGCCAACGGATTCCATTTTCTGCGACTGCCGCAACTGGCTTTCGAGACTTAATCGCTCGGTAACATCGTCGACGTAACAGTGCACGACGCGGTTTGCGGGCACCGGGTGAAACGACCACTCCAGTGTCCGCCCAGCGAGTTTCGTTTCGTGGTGCATCCTGGACTGCCCCTCCGCGAGGCAGGCGTTCACAATTTCGGTAACATTCAGAGGGAGGATTCCGCGCGGATGATCCTGGTCAACTGAATGCGCCAGCCGGAGGGCGGTGTCGTTGAAGTAAGTGATGGCGCCAGCCGGCGTGAGCTCCATCGCCGGGTTGGGATTGAGCTGCGCAAAGGCGGCGAGTTTCTGTAATTCGTTTTCGGTGCGGAGACGATCAGCCGCGGTGCCGAGGGCATTGGCGATGGCGAGTAGGAACTGAACTTCGTCCTCGGTGTACACCCGCGATTTTGCTGAATAGACCCCGAGCACCCCATAGGGCTGGTTACGCATGGCAATGACGACGCAGATACCACTGACAATGCCGTGATCAAGCAAAAGTCGTGACGCGATGAAACGATTCTCCTGGCGCATGTCCGGGATAATCACGGGTTCGCCGCTGTTCAAAACAAAGGCGGCTTGCGAACGGCCACCGGCTTCAACGATGTCAGATCCGACCCGGCCTGATTTCCAGCCCAGCCCGGCCCGAAGCCAGAGGGATTGCTGATCGGGCTGCAATTCAAGCACATGGACAAACGGTGTTTCGAGGATTTGCGAAGTGAATTGCAACGCTTGAGTTAGCAGACCATTGAAGTCCTGGCTGACCATGGCGAATTGGCCGAGCGCAGCCACGACGGTCTGTTGCTGCGCGCGACTTAACAGGAGTTTTTCGGTTTCGACCCGGTCCCGTTCCCGTTGCTGCAGCGACTCCGCCATTGAATCGAAAATGTGCGCCAGCTCGGCGAGCTCGCCTTTGGCTTCGCGGATTCCGGTTCGGGTGCTGAGGTCGCCGGTCGCCAGTTGCTGGGTTGTGCTGAGGAGAATGCGGAGCTGGCGCATGATGAAACGTTCGCCGCCGTACCAAGCTGCCGCCAGCGAGACGAGACCGACGAGGAATCCCGCCCAGTTCTCCAAGTGAAAGTAATACATGACCGCCAAGGGCGGTACGATCGCGACGAAAATCGTTCCGACCAGACGCATCCGCACGCTGGAAAGGAAATTCTTGGATGCCGCCAGCTTCAGCGATGGGGCCGGAGGTGAAAGCGGTGCGTCGGCAAGTTCTTTCTCTTTCGGCAGCGCAGGCGGGTCATACCGGCGTTGGGGTAGCGAAGGATGTAATACCCCTCGCCAACCTTGGGGGCGGCGCACGATTTCGCCTTGGAAATCATTCGAAAAGCTGTTCACGTAGGCTCATTCTGAGCAAATGATCGGCCAAAGATTTTGGTCGACAGACATTTTTTCAACCCGAAACATGAGGGGAGATGCAGACACGAACTTTTACGCTTGGCCATTCGCCGGATCCGGATGATGCCTTCATGTTTTACGGGCTGGCCAAGGATTTGATTCCATCGCCAGGATTTCGGTTTGAGCATGTACTGCAGGACATCCAGACGCTCAATGAACGGGCCACGCGCGGGGAGCTTGACATCTCGGCGGTAAGCATTCATGCCTACGCCTACGTGAGCAGCCAATACGCGCTCCTGCCTAGTGGAGCGAGCATGGGTGACGGTTATGGACCCATGCTGGTGGCGAAACAGAAGTTTTCACGCGAGGAAGTTGCCCGCAAGAAAATCGCCGTCCCCGGGGCCATGACCAGTGCGTTTCTGGCGCTGCAACTCTGGTTGGGCAAGTCGGCGTCGCAGCTCAACTATCTGGTCGTGCCATTTGACCATATTTTTCAGGCGGTTCGTGAGGGCCGGGCGGACG
>JANOHH010000878.1:0-1520 GCA_031406395.1 Verrucomicrobiota bacterium
AACCATTCGCCGTCTCGAACCCGGCCAGCGCGTCCCGGTGTTACTCTCCACGAACACCATTCTGTTCAATTTCGCCGGCAAATGGAAGCGTGTAGTCCGGACATGTTCCAGAAGTTTAACGCTTGAGCTAGGCTATATAGATGCGCCAAATGTTTTCGACATCAAGAATGCATAAAAGCACTGAACAAATTGGTGTTTTGGGATGCATCATGTCGAATAACTTATGCGCGTCTATATAGGCCTATCCGGCCGGCGACTTCAGCCGGGCGAGGAAAGCGCGGGTCGGGAATTTGCTCCCGGGACACTGGGTGTGAACGACGTTGATCTGCTGATGAGTTTTCACCGCCCCCGCGTCGAGCTGGCAACGCCGCATTAAAGCGCGCACCAAATCCTCCAGGCTGCGCAACTGATTGGCCGTCGGCGGATGTTTGTTAAAATCTCCGATCAGGCAGATGCCGAGGGCAATCTTGTTCTGCACTTCGCTGTGGAGATGGCCGCCATCCAACTGTTTTTTCCAGCGATTCCCCACGGCGATTTCGCCATCGCCCATGCCATTGCCGTTGCCGATGAGAAAGTGGTAGGCCAGCCCGTTTTCCATGTGGCGCTGCTCCCGGTGATAGCGGTCAAGGGATTTCACGCTCCCTTCATCCACCGCAGCATGGTGGACGACGATGGCCTGCCAACGACCGCCTTTGACCGGCGCAGCGTTGAGGGCCTTAGCCAACGCCGGCTCCAGTCGGGACGGAACGGGTTTGGAGTCAGTCGCCGAGGTCCCCGGGATCAAAAGTCGTTGCCCCACATAGAGCCGGGCGGTGCGGCTAAGGGCGTTGCGATTGGCCAGCTGACTGACGGAAAGTCCATTGCGTTGCGCGACGCCCGACAGCGTGTCCTTGGGCTTTACGACATAGGATTGCTCCCGCCCCGGCGCCGCAAAAGCCACGACCAGCGCAAGCAACAAGCCCCAGCGCTTGCGGCCGCGCCGGGTTCGATAGGTGATCCATGGGTGGAACATTGTGCCAAAAGCTCCCTCCGCTTAACATATTTGTCCGCGATCGGGGAAGGGCGAATTCCACTTCCGTGGAGATTTTCAATCACCCGAGCACTCCGCGCCCCCGGCTAAAGCGAATCCATGCGGAAGACTTTTTAACGCCAAGGCATGGCGCGGTCGGGCGGCAGCCGGTGGATGTGGCGAGGGGAGGGTCAGGGGAATGGAGGTCAGAGGAATCGGAAAGGGGAAGCGGCCCAGCCCGGTCTTCATTCCCCTGACAGCCATTCCTCTGACCTTCGCCTGCTGGGAGGTTCAAGGTTGCGGACGCGGCGGGAGGTGTGGTCAGAGGATTGTGGGTCACGGGAATGGACACCAAGCCGTGAGTCTTATTCCTCTGACCTCCTTTCCCCTGACCTCGGCCCCTGCGGCCAGACGGGCTGGCAGCGGGGTCCCACTGGGCTTGCGGCGTTGAATTCGGACGACATCGTTCCGGCTAAAGCGGCTTTGCAAACGACGCCGGGTGCGGAACACT
>JANOHH010000889.1:0-1057 GCA_031406395.1 Verrucomicrobiota bacterium
CGCGAAGTCCTGGAGTCGCAAAAGAAAGTGCAGGAGCAAGCCGAGGAATCGTTGCGGCTGGCCAAAGCCCGGGCGGACGCCGGCACCGGCACGCAACTCGACGTCCTGAACGCCGAGACCGCCCTGACCGAAGCGCGCACGACGCAATCCCTGGCGTTGCGCGACTACGCCGTGGCCGTGGCCCGGCTCGAGCGCGCGATGGGCGCAATGGCCGCGACTCCTAAGCCATAAGCGAAACAAGGGTGGGGCGCGTCACTCCGTGCGCGCCGTCGTGCAGGGTGCAGATTCGGTGCATACGAAGCGCCATGCTTTTCCGAGCCAAGCCCTCGTCCGATTCTCCTCCCCGTCTGCTTCGCATTGCTCTAAATTGCGAGCATGAAAGCCATTCAAATCATTGCTCACGGCACCCCCGGAAAATTCGAGCTGCACAATTTGCCCGAGCCGCAACCCCGGTCGGGCGAGGTGGTCGTCCAGGTCAAAGCTTGCGGACTGAATCACCTCGACCTCTGGCTTGAAGCCGGCGGGTTGCCAGTCCAAATCCCCCTGCCGCGGACGCCGGGCAGCGAGGTGGCCGGCGTCGTGTGCGCCGTTGGCGACGCGGCGGGCGAGTGGAAACCCGGCGATACCGTCGCGGTGCAGTCCAACCTGTTTTGTGGCGAGTGCGAATTTTGTCTCCGTGGCGATGACTCACTTTGCCTGCGGGGCGAATTGCTTGGGATTGGGCGCGACGGCGGGTTTGCTGAAAAAGTGGTCGTGCCATCGCGCGTGCTCGTACGGCTGCCCGCCGGGGTGGATTTTTCAACTTCCGCCGCGCTGACACTCGCAGGCAGCACCGCCATGCACATGCTCACCAACCGCGCGCGAGTCCGCGCTGGCAACTGGGTGCTGGCCATCGGTGGTGCGAGCGGCGTGGGTTCGGCCGCGATTCAGATTGCCAAACAACTGGGTGCGCGCGTTATCAGCACCGGTTCGACGGTGGCGAAGCGCACGCTCGCAAAGAATCTTGGTGCCGAATTCGTGGTGGACTCGACCCAGAGCAGTTGGCCCGCTGAAGTCC
>JANOHH010000891.1:0-3441 GCA_031406395.1 Verrucomicrobiota bacterium
ATTTTGGCAAAACACCAGCAAAGTTGATGTTTTGTTTCATTTCTTCAGGAAGTCAGGCTAAGTCCGGCCCGTGGCGACATTCTAGGACGATGGGTTTGGCGATCCAACCTGGCGACTCTGGCGGATAGCCCCCACACGCAGGCGCACTTGCTCAGCGTCCTCGAACTTCGCCAATCATCTTGGACTGCGCCGGCAGAGCATCGCGGCTATGGCACTTTCGCCTGACACGAACGGTTTCGCCTTGATTCACGCCTAATGGTTAGATCGCCGGCCAGGGCGTTGAGGGCAAGCAGCATGGTGATGGTGGCGAGCGCAAGCAAGCGCGAGGGTAATGATTGGTGGAGCTGCGGAGCGTCCGGAAAACAAATGCCTATCAGTTTCTCGTGCCACGGCATTATGAAAATTGTCTTTTGCACCGGAGCCTCACCCTTCGCCTAAATCAAGCCAGCCAAAGAAAATACCAATGCCTAGGCTTCCTGGGAGGCGGGGGGGGCGGCTTTGGTTCCTCCTTCACCACCTCTACGGATTTGATTTTAACCACGCGGTTCTGAGGAATCATGCACTTTACGCCCGTCTCGCCCGTGTAATGGTAGGTGTCCGCCTGTTTTTTGGGTTTGCTGTATGAGAGACTCTGGTCGCCGTTGTCAAGTTTCAGGAGATATTGGTGTGCGCAACCGCTCAGGACGACCTGAATGACCAGAAGTGGCAAAGCTATTTTGAATTGGATTCCGGCCGCGCGCATTCCCGCGCACGAATCAACACCCACGCGGTGAGAGTGTCAAGATCGACTTGCGGTTGATAGTCTGTCCCCAACGCTAAGCCAGTGGGCGCAGAAAATAGGCTATGACTTTCGGGTACGTTGGGCGCATGCTCTTTTTACCGTCGCAGGCGGTTTGACTTCACGTACATTTTGCGGGCCTGCGCCCCTACGATCCCTGGAAGAAATACACATCTCCATGGGTGGCGTGGCTAAACGCTTGATGCGGGGGGTGCAGGTTGTGGCGGCCAAACCACCGGCCCAATCCTTCCGCCTGTGCGCGCCCGTCTTCGTAATCCCGCAGCCGGCTGCCTTCAAATGTCAAACTCCCCCACAGGCGTTCGATGAACCGGTTGTCCCCCCGGCGGTACCGGTCAGCCAATGCTCAGCCGCACATCGACTGCTTCCACGCCGGCGATGCCTGCCGGGCTGGTGAACTGTGCGGCATGATCGGTATTGGCCATCAGCGGATTGCGGCGGCCTGCTGTCAATGCCGCCTGCCGCGCACTCACGCAGAATTCGGCTTCCGAAGTGTTGCCCAAGCGCCACGCCAAAAGGTGCCGACTCCACCAGTGCATCACCGCCATCAGATACATCAATCCGGACCATCTCAGGAGGTGCGTGCTGTCCGCCTACCGCGCTTGATCGGGGCTGCTGAGGTCATTGCATAGCAGTAATTGCGACTGGATCTCTTGGCCCACCCCGTGGCTCGTGCCGGGTTGGGCATCAATGGCTTCCAATGCCATCATTTGCATCAACCGACCCACGCGTTTCTCGTTGATCGCCCAACGGTCCCGTTGCAGTTCTCCGGTCAACTTCGGCCTGCCGCACGCGGGCCAGATAGAAGGCAGCGCATCCAATCGCATCATCAATTGAATTGCAAGTTCTCCGGGGTTTCGGGCCATGGTTGGAAAGTAGAGCAGAGGAGGGGTCAAGCCGATTTCCGCGGTGGGGGGGCGGCACCGGGCGGCACCGGTCAACCAAGCATGCCAAATTCGAAAACGGCGGGGTCAGGCGATTGGGCTTACTTTTTGGTTTTTAATTTTTGGTTGTTGCCTATCTTGGTCCCATGAAGTTGACGGAGCAGATGACGCTCCTGGCCAAACAGGCCAAAGCCGCCTCGCGCGAACTCGCCCGTTTGACCACGGCGGAGAAGAATTCCTGCCTGCTGGCGATGGCTGATGCGCTGGAAATGAATTCTGCCGCCATCCAGGGGGCGAACGCTCTCGACATGGAGGTCGGCGCCCAGTTGGGGCTTTCCACCGCCATGCTCGACCGGCTGCAGCTGGATGACAAACGCATCGTCGCGATGGCGAAAGGACTGCGCGACGTTGCGGCCTTGCCGGATCCGGTGGGCCGAATTCTCGACGAGCGCACCCGGCCCAACGGGTTGCAGTTGCGCAAAATCTCCACGCCCATCGGGGTGGTGGTTATCATTTATGAATCGCGCCCTAATGTAACGGCGGATGCCGCGAGCCTGTGTTTCAAATCCGGCAATGCCACCATCCTGCGCGGCGGCAAGGAGGCCTTTCACTCCAATCAGATCATCGCCCAGATCATGATCGAAGCCGGTCGACGCACGCTCGTGCAGTTTCCGGAGCACGCGATCCAAGTCGTGCCCACGACGGATCGCGCCGCTGTCCCGGCCCTACTCGCGCTCACCCAATATGTGGATTTGTGCATGCCGCGCGGGGGCGAGAGTTTGATTCGTGCCGTCACCGATTGCAGCAAAGTGCCGGTGATCAAACATTACAAAGGCGTTTGCCACGTGTTCGTGGACGCGGAGGCCGACTTGAAGATGGCTGAGGCGATTGTCATGAATGCCAAGACGCAGCGGCCCGCGGTGTGCAATGCGATGGAGACGCTGCTGGTGGACCGGGTCATTGCCGGGAGCTTTCTTCCGGCGATCGGCGCAAGGCTCGATGAAAAGAAGGTCGAACTTCGCTGCGATGAACAGTCGCTGGCGATTCTGAATTCCGCTCGCCCCAGTCCGCATTCTGGCCGCAAGGCCGCCGCGGAGCAGGATTGGTTCACGGAATACAATGATTATGTCCTGAACGTGCGGGTGGTGGCGGGCGTGCAGGCCGCGATTGACCACATCCATTACTATGGCTCGGCTCACTCGGACAGTATTGTGACGCGCAACGAAGCGCGGGCGCAGCAGTTTCTCGCCGAGGTGGATTCGGCTGCGGTTTATTGGAACGCCTCAACGCGTTTCACCGACGGCGGCGAGTTCGGCATGGGCGCGGAAATCGGCATCAGCACCGACAAAATCGGGGCGCGCGGCCCAATGGGTTTGGAGGAATTGACCAGCTACAAGTGGCTTGGCATTGGCAGCGGTCAGGTACGGAACTGACGGGCGACTAAAGGAAAAGGCATTGAAACCAGGTTCCCATGCCGCATTTGGGTTGCAATCCACAGTGGAAAATTCGTGAACATAACCGACCAGAATTTAGTTGATCGCGCCCGTTTGGTCAGAGATTCGCTTCCACCCGGCGGTTTGTTCGCCGATCAGGCGTGGCGCATCGCGCCCGGGCCCTTTCCACTGGGTGTGGAGTTGGCCAAGGAGATCGAATCGTTCGGGCGCGTATTGCTGCAATTCTATCGCGCGGTCAATTTGCTCTATCGCAAAAGTGCCGAAGGCAAAATGCCTGTGTGGGTGGCCGCCTGGCTGGACCTGGGCA
>JANOHH010000902.1:0-1600 GCA_031406395.1 Verrucomicrobiota bacterium
GCTTGTTGGTGAGAATGTCCAGCATCTCCTGCTGAATCTCGACGGCATAGACGACACCGTTCGTGCCAATGGGCTTGGCCAGCCGCCGCGTGTAATAACCCGTCCCGGCGCCGATATCGGCGACGGCATCGCCGGGCTTGAGCTTGAGTGCCGGGACAAGCAAATCAGGCCGCTCTTCCTGCTCGCGTTCCGGGCGTTCGAGCCAATCGGCGGCTTGGTGACCCATGACGTGCGCGATCTCGCGCCCCATGTAAAATTTGCCAATGCCGTTCGGGTCATGCTCCGCCCTTGTTTCGTAGCGTGGCGCTGCCGCGGGCGAATTAGTCGGGCCCGCGTTCGTCTGGGCCGCGCTGGTCAAGCTGATGAGCGCGGCGATGAATAGTCGTGGTTTCATCTTCATGTTCTGCTGTTGTCTAGTGTGGGGTAAACCATTTGGCAAGCCCCGGCTTTCATCCGGCTGGCAGTTCGCCCATGCTGTAGGCCTGATGCCGACCCCTGAAACGCATTTCAAAGGCTGGGCGAAGCCTGGACCGGTTCCGCCCGGACTCGCCGCGGGTGTTGCCGTGGAACCGCGCGAAACCCTCGATGCCATCAGCGGACATTTCCGTTTGTTCCAACTCCGCGACGGCCATCGATTTTCTACGGATGATATTCTCACTGCGTGGCATGGCACAACGTGGTGCCCCACCGCGCGCACCGCGCTTGATCTCGGCAGCGGGATTGGGACGGTGGGAATGATTTGCGCGTGGCGCTTGCCGGGGGCGCGCTTTGTTACCGTTGAGGCGCAGAGCGAGAGCGTGGCGCTTGCGCGGAAGTCCGCCCGTTACAATGGCCTGACGGAGCGCTACGAAATCCGCGAAGGCGATTTCCGCGAAACCCCGGAGCGCGGACAGCCATGTCCGCACGAACCCAACGATTTCTGGGAACTCGCGGACAAAGCTGTCCGCGCTCCTGCGCAAAAGCCAAGCGTGTTGCGTGACGACGAGCATTTTGATCTGATCACCGCCAGCCCGCCGTATTTTCCGACGGAGGCGGGCGTGAAAAGCGAGCATCCGCAAAAGCTCGCCTGCCGCTTTGAGTTGCGCGGCACGGTGGCGGATTACTGCACCACCGCGTCAAAGCATCTGGCGCCGGGCGGGTTCTGCGCGTGTGTCTTTCCCACCGAGCCCGCTCAACTCGCCCGCATTGAAGCCGGCGCCAAAGCCGCCAACCTCATCATCGTCCGCCGTCGTCCGGTGGTGTTCCACGCGGGCGATCCGCCGTTGATCGCGTTATTCGGCCTGATGCGCGCGGCGGACTTACCGGAATGGTTTCGCGGCCAAACTTGGGTTGAACCCGAACTCATCATTCGCACCCGAACCGGCGAAATCCACCCAGAGTATTCAGCGGTAAAACTGGCTATTGGCTTTCCGCCGTGAGCGGACCGCCACGGAGTTTTCTCGCGCAAGATCGTGTATGGAAAATGTTTTTGCGCCGGCTGCCCCCAATCGTTAAGCTCACGGAATGTTCAAACTTAGATGCGGAATCGTTGGCGGAATTTTGTTTCTGGTCCTTGGATTGGCCCTGCCTATGGCCGAAGCGGCATTGCCCAAAGTGGGAT
>JANOHH010000964.1:0-10504 GCA_031406395.1 Verrucomicrobiota bacterium
GCAGGCTCAGCCTGCCTTTGATCTCGAATCTGTCATCATCTACCGCTGCGTTGTTGGCTCGCGCGCGTATGGACTGGACAATGACGAATCCGACACCGACCGGCGCGGCATCTACCTCGCGCCTGCCGACCTGCAATGGTCACTGTTCGGCGCGCCGGAACAATTCGAGGACAACGCCACGCAAAGCTGCTACTGGGAATTGCAGAAGTTCCTCACCATGGCGCTCAAGGCCAACCCGAACATCCTGGAATATCTCTACTCGCCGATGGTCGAGAAAGTCACGCCGTTGGGCGAGCAACTCTTGGCCCTGCGCCAGCAGTTCCTGTCGCAGATGATTTTCCAGACCTTCAACGGCTACGCCATGTCGCAGTTCAAGAAGATCGAGCAGGACATTCGCAATTCCGGGCAGATCAAATGGAAACACGCCATGCACCTGCTGCGCCTGCTGCTCACCGGGGCGGCCACGTTGCGTGAAGCCCGCGTGCCGGTGCGAGTGGAAGCGAATCGCGATCGCTTGCTCGCCGTCAAACGTGGCGAACTCCCGTGGGCAGAAGTGGACGCCTGGCGCAAGGAACTGCACCACGATTTCGAACAGGCGCTGGCCGAAACCAAACTGCCGGAACGCCCCGACTACGAAGCAGCGAATCGTTTCCTCATCAAAGCGCGAAGGCTTGCAACCGCCCAGTAGCAGCCGAGTATGCCCACTCATTCCCAACGCTTGATTCATGCGGTTAGAACACGGACCTACGACCGTCTGCGCGAATTGATCACGCTGCACGGCGGTGTCTCTGCCCGCTCGCGTGCGGGGCGCACGGCGCTTCATGCTGCCGCGGAGGAGGGTGATCTCGAATCGGTGCGCATCCTCGTCGCAGCCAAGAGTGATGTGAACGCCCGGATGCAATTCGGCCAGACGCCATTGCATCTCGCCGCAGGTTACGGTGGTGCCTGCGACCTCGGGGATCTTGATCCAGACCGGGCAGATCCATGCAATCGAAACCGTCACAAGCCAGTCAGCCAAGTCGTGGCAGATGTCCTCACGCAGATCCTAAAGGAGAAAAATCCAGAGCTCCCCTCGGACCTTACTGCGCAGGGAGCTATTCCACCGGAGGACAAAGCGGATGTGTACCTCGCTGTTCTCGAATGCGTGGGGGAGCCAGCCAAACTCCATCAGGAGATTGTTGCGCGCGGCATTGACCTTGACCGGTTGGATCCTGACTTCTCAGAATTTCTGCAAGGCCAGCCCCGATTCCTCAAGGTCGTGAAATTCCTGCTTAAGCATGGCGCTGAGATTGAGGCGCGTGATGACTCGGGCAACTCGCCGTTGCACTCCGCCGTGGAGCGGGGTCAGCCGGAGATGGTCGAACTGCTGCTCGAAAGCGGCGCCAATCCCAACCCGGTCTCTGCCGCTGATTCAACAGATAGTCCTGTCAATCTGGCCTTGGAATACTGCAAGACCGGCATTGCGGATGTATTGCTGCGCCATGGGGCCAAATTCGATCCACGCAACTCGTTCTGCTTGCATGAAGCCGCTGGAAACGGGCGGCAGGAAATCGTGTCGTGGTTGCTGAGGCAGGGAGCGGAGATCAATCAACCCAATGAAGACGGCGACACGGCGTTGATGGATGCCGCGCGCAACGGACACCATGAAGTGGTCACTTCGCTGATTGAGCGCGGCGCGGACGTCCAGGTCCATAACGCAAAAGGTGATGGTCTCCTGCACGCGGCCGCATGGTGGCTGCCCTGCCTGATTCCGGTGTTGCCGTTGGGTCTCCCGGTCAATGAAACCAATGCCGAAGGCACCACGCCGCTGCACGTTGCCGCCTCCTCCGGGGATGCCCGCGCGGTGGAAGCGCTCGTGAAAGCGGGGGCCTCGCTCAATGTGCAGAATCACGACGGGAATACGCCGCTGCATCTCGCCTTCTCCGAGGAAGAGCTTCGGCCAGATGTTGAATTTCCCATATTTCAAGCCTTGGTCGTCGCGGGAATTGACCGGTCGATTCGCAATGCAGAGGGCAAGACGGCGCACGATCTGGCAGTGGGCCATAGGTACCCGCGGGAATACCTCCAGTTGCTGGAAGTCGCCGCGCCCGTCATCTGGCTCGGGGCCGCCGAGTATCTCGATTTCCTGCCCCGGGCGATGATTGGTTTCAAAATGGACGGGGAAAATTGGCCTTCGTGTGAACACTATTTTCACGGCCAGAGGGTTGATGACGTTCAAGCTCGCGAACGAATCCGGCAGGCACGATCGACCACCGAGGCGCTGCACCGGTTGCGCGAAGCGGATAAGAAACCCCGGGGGCATGTATGGAGCCGCCCATTTTGCGACACCGTCATGCGGGCTGCCTTGTCAGCAAAGTTCCGGCAGAACCACGAGCTTGGAGAACGCCTCCTCGCAACTGGAGACGTCCTTCTGGTGTCCGACAGCAACTGTGATTCGTATTGGCAGGAAAAGCCAGGCGCTGAATTTAACGAGATTGGCAAAATGCTGATGAGCATTCGCGCTGAACTTCGCGTTGAGCGGCGAGAAACCATCTGACCATGACCATTGACCCACGCCTTCATTGCATCGTCGCGGCACAGCCGTATCCGCTATTGTTCGCCACCATCAGCGGCGGGACCGCCAATAACTCCTAACGCAACATTATGCCCAGAGGTTTCTTCACTCAAAGCGCGTGTGTGCTGCTCGCAAAGCCGACGTCGCTGGATGTCATCACACCGTTGCTCTCGGAATTCCAGATCGCCAAGCGGATAGACGAATTCAAAGAGATCCACTTCGGCGGGCCTTCGTTGATCGTGGCCTTTCGTCCGGAGGTGAACGGCTACGTTAATATGGATGTGCGCGAAGGCACATGGCCCGATCACATGGGCGATCCCAAGGTTGAACCCATGCTTTTTGGCGCCTGGACGATGGGGCATTACGGGCCGTTTACTTTTCCAGGTGGTTTCCGCCGGGCGCAGGAACAACTGTGGGCCTGGCCGGAGGGCAAGAATGTGGTCGCCCGGCATACCGCTGCGATTCACATCCGCGCCAGCTATGTTTTTGGCGCGGACAAAGATGCGAAGATTTTGCCGCCCGACTATGATGCTTTGGCCGAGATGCATTTCATCACGCGGCTGGCGGTGGCGTTGATGAAGCATCCGGATGCGCTGGCCTATTTCAATCCGAATGGCGAAATCCTGGCGGATGAAAGGATGCTGCTGAAATCTTTGGATTATCACAAGCAGCAGGAGCTCCCGCCGTTCGACATCTGGACCAACATCCGGGTGCTGAATCCCAACAACGGCTGGATGATCATGGATACCGTGGGCATGGAACAACTGGATCGCCCGGATCTGGAAGCCTGTTTCCCGGCCAAGAAGTATGAGCTTGGGGAGGTCTCCTACTTTCTGCGCAATTGCTGTCTCTATCTACTGAAGAACGGCGAGGTGATCAAAGACCAGAACACCATGAACGGTCCGGGCGGGATCAATTGGCAGGCGCATCATGTTGAGAAGGAACTTTCCGCTCCGCCACGGCGATTGATCCGATGGTTTCCGATGGACGGCTCGAAGCCACCGTCCGAAATGCTCGGCATCGAAACCAAACCTTCGCTTGGCGCTCGTTTGGGAGGTTGGTTTGGAAAGAAACGAGCATCGTAATGATCGACGCCCACCTACATCGCATCGTCGCAGCGAATCGCTTCCTCATCAAAGCGTGGCGGGAAATGGCAATATGAACATTGAACAATTTTGGACAATCATCGAGCGCGTTCACGCCGGGGCGCCAAATGATATGGAATCGAAATGCGCCCTGTTGGCCAAGGAATTGCGTCAGCTCCAACTGGACGAGCTAAAGTCTTTCGATGAGCACTTTAGCGATTGTTTCTTTCGCGCTTATGCTTGGGACGTTTGGGGAGCCGCGTTCGTTATATGTGATGGGTGCAGCGATGACGGTTTCATGGATTTTCGTTCCACGCTAATTTCGTTAGGCCGCAAGGCGTTCGAAACCGCCTTGGCCGATGCAGATTCCCTCGCCGAGTTTGAGATTAATCCGGACTGGGCGCAGTATGAAGGCTATCAATACGTCAGCAGCAAGGTCTACGAGGAGCTCGGCGGCCAGGAGCCTGAGTGCGATTGTCCTGAATGTCGTCCGGCGGGTTCGCCAAAAAAGAAAACCCATCCCAAAGCACCCGCAGGAATCCCTTTTATCGAATGGGAAATGTCATCACGTTTTCCAAAGCTGACAGCAAAATATGAGTTTAAGGATTCCGATTGGCTTGATGGAACAATTCGCTCGGACAAGCGAGCCAGAGATGAAGAAAAGGCTGGTCGGCTGGCGGTCTTGATGCTTGAAGCTGGAATAATTCCGACCTGCGGACTGATTCCTCCACCTCGAATTATCGCCCGAGTATTGCGGGATGGTCACGCGCCAGAGTCAACCGGTCGAAAACATACTTGGGAACCTTGCGAACTCGACGAAGGGCATTACTGGATTGCAGTGGAGAGATTACAGAAGGTTCGACCAGAAGAACTGACGTCTCGGCCTGACTTGCTGGGTATTAAACTCAGTTTGGACGTCGGGGCCGCAGGCGCTAATGATTTTGAAGAGTGGCTTCAGACAATCAGGGCGCGAGGCATAGCATGACCATTGACCCACGCCTTCACCGCATCGTTGCGGCGCAACCGTATCCGCTGTTGTTCGCCACCATCAGCGGCGCGCACCTTTACGGGTTTCCGTCACCGGATTCAGACTTTGACCTACGGGGCGCGCATGTGTTGCCGCTCGACGCGGTTGTCGGTCTGGAGGTCCGCGATGAAACGGTCCAGGACTCGCGCGTCATCGAAGGGCTGGAGATGGACATCGTGAGCCATGACGTGCGGAAATTCTTCGGCCTGCTGCTCAAGAAGAACGGTTACGTGTTGGAACAGCTTTTCTCACCGTTGATTGTCCAGACCACGCCTGAGCACGCGGAGTTGAAGGCCCTTGCGGGCGGCGGTGCAGGCCGCAGGGGCGTCATCACGAAGCATCACTCGCATCACTACTTTGGATTTGCGGAAACCCAATGGAAGCTGTTCCTGAAGGAATCGCCGCGCCTCGTGAAACCGTTGCTCTATGTCTATCGCGTGCTGCTCACCGGCATTCGCTTGATGCGCACGGGTGTAATCGAAGCGAATCTCGTGACGTTGAATGAGCAGTTCAAGCTGCCCTACATTGCAGACTTGGTAGCGCGTAAACTTGCCGGTCCCGAGAAATCCAAACTGGAGGACGCCGACATCGCGTTCCATGAAACAGAATACCAGCGGCTGCGGGCTGAATTGCAGGCTGCGCACGACGCCAGTCGGTTGCCTGAGTTGCCGAATGACGAAACAAGAGCCGCGTTGAATGATCTGCTCGTGCGCGTGCGGCTGAAGTCTTACCAGAGCCCAGCGACATGAACCTGCCCGACGAACTAAAGCGCCTGTTGCGCGAGGTGCCGGCCCTTTCTCGGGCTTACCTCGTGGGCGGTTGCGTGCGCGATTCGTTGCTGGGCATCGCCTACAAGGATTTTGACCTCGAAGTTTACGGAGTGGATTACGAAACGCTGGCGCGTCAGTTGAGCGCGCACGGCCGTATGGATCTGGTAGGCAAATCGTTTGGCGTCATCAAATTCACCGGTCAAAGCGGTGGGCAATGGGACTTCAGCCTGCCGCGCCGGGATTCCAAGATGTCGGCAGGACATAAAGGGTTTCAGATCGAAGTTGATCCGGATATTGATCCCAAGGTTGCGGCCAGCCGCCGGGATTTTACCATCAATGCGCTGGCGTTTGATCCGCGCACGGGAGCTTACCTCGACTTTTTCGGCGGGCGGGAGGATTTGGCGAAACGCGTGTTGCGCCATACGAGTGCTGCTTTCGTGGAAGATCCGTTGCGCGTGCTGCGGGGAATGCAGTTCGCCGCCCGTTTCGATCTGACGCCCGCACCGGAGACGGTGGAGCTGTGCCGATCCATTGTTCACACGTTTCCCGAACTGGCGGTTGAGCGCGTGGGGATGGAGTGGTTCAAGTGGGCGCAGATGAGTCAGCGGCCAGCGGCGGGACTGCGGTTTTTGCAAGCGACGGGTTGGTTGCAGCACTTCCCGGAAATTGCCGCATTGGATGGGACGCCACAGGACCCAGAATGGCATCCGGAAGGCGACGTATTCACGCACACCGCCCACTGTTGCGATGCCTTGGCGGAATTGCCCGAGTGGCGAGCGGCGCATGCAACCACCCGGCAGGTGCTCATGTTCGCCGTGCTGGCGCATGACTTTGCCAAACCGCAGACGACGCACGAGGCGGAGCGAGATGGACGAATACGGATTGTCTCGCCGGGACACGAGGAACAAGGCGGGCCGCTCGCCGAAGCATTTCTGACGCGGATCGGTGCGCCCAACGAAATCAAGGAGCGGGTCGTGCCGTTGGTGAAACATCACCTCGCGCACTTGCAGATGGTCAGCGCCCGCTCGGTTCGCCGGCTGGCGAACTTTTTGAATCCCGCGACCATTGCCGAACTCTGCCTGGTGATGACGGCGGATCATTTCGGCCGACCTCCCAAGCCAAGGGTGATTCACGAGGGCGTGACCGAATTGCGCGCCAAGGCGGAAGAATTGCGCCTGCGCGACTCCGCCCCAAAACCGATATTGCAGGGTCGCCACCTGATTGCACGGGGCATGAAGCCGGGTGTGCAGTTTGGCACTTTACTCGATGAAGCCTTTGAAGCCCAGCTTGAGGGCGGGTTCACTGATCTCGATGGCGCGCTGAAATGGCTGGATGGACGCAATTGATCCTTTATGAGCTTTATCATTGTTGATGTCGAATCTGATGGGCCGATTCCGGCGGAGTTTTCCATGGTTTGTTTCGGCGCGGTGCTTTTTGACGACCGGCTGGATACATCGTTTTACGGGAAGACGAAGCCCATCGCGGATCGCTTCGTGCCCGAGGCGCTCGCTGTCAGTGGATTCTCCCGCGAGCAACACCTTGGGTTTGATGATCCCAAAATGGTGATGGAATCCTTCGCGGCCTGGCTGGAACAACACGCCAAAGGCCGGGCTGTCTTTGTCTCCGACAACGTTGCGTTCGACTGGCAGTTCATCAATTATTACTTCCACCGTTTTCTCGGGCGAAACCCGTTTGGTTTTTCTGGACGTCGGATCGGCGATCTCTACGCCGGCCTGGTCAAAGACGTGTCCAAGGCGACTGAATGGAAAAAGTATCGCGTTACCAAACACACCCACAATCCGGTGGACGATGCCCGCGGTAATGCCGAAGCTTTGAAGAAGTTCAGGGAATTAGGCCTAAAGATTTGAAGCGCCCGGACCGGCGAAAGCCTTCCCCAGTGGCCCCCGGAACTGGACACCCATTCTTTGACAAGATTAAACAAAAGTCAGTGAGTGGCACTCCGTTTCGCTCGGGGGCTCAAGCTTGTCAAACAAGCGCATAATCAACTTTTCCGGAACTGGGTTCATGCGGCGTTTGTTCTGCGCGAGAATGGTTGCGACCTGCGGTTCAATGTAAAAAATCTCAATTCTCGCTCCATAATCGGTGAATAGGTCAATCCAGCGTTTCCGCATCTGCCGTGTGATGTTTGTTGCGTTGAAGGCAAAATTTTGACCGGCGCGCAGGTGCTCTCGGCTCTTTTCGCGCGCGGCTTGAATGACTTCGCCTTGATTATCGGTGGCCTCAATGTCCAACGCTTCGCGAATGGCATCCAGTGCCACGACTGGTATTGTGGGTCGATGCTTGGCAAGCCACGTGTCCTTGCCAGCTCCAGGCAGTCCCGACATCAGCGTGACCGTGCAACGATATTCTTGGTGTGGCGTGTAGTGCAGGCTGCTGAGTTGATCGCGATAAAACAGGCATCGCGCCTGGTCGTTCGCAAAGGCGTAGGGAGTTAGAAAACAATTGCGCTCCTCGGCCGCGAGCTTCCACAGATGCAGGTTCTCCTCAGGGCGCCTCATCTCCTTCGCATGTCGGCCGCGCGTGTCGGCGAGGGCGAAGAGATATAACAGCCGATTGTTTACGAACCATGAAAGCCAAATGACTTCATGCTCCGGGCTTGGCTTCTCCAGCAGGAAAGGCGGACGTCCGTGAAAACGCACGAGCGCCACAATCTCCTCCCGCGGTATGAGGTCGCATTCCAAATCGCGCAACACTCGGCGTGCGATCTCCGCACCGACCAGCGCATGCTTGGGCGAACGCGTCCGGCCTGTTTCCGGTTCGAGCACAGTCGTCGCGGGCTTGCCGGAATCGTGAAACAACGCAGTGAACAACAGCTTCAACTGCGCGGCCCGATCGAGTGACGGCCAATCGGCGAGTCGTTCCAGTTCAGCACAGACCATCTTGGTGTGCGTCCACACATCACCTTCCGCGTGCCATTGGGCGTCCTGATTGCACGTTGCCATGTCGCGAGTCCACGCCTGGGCTTCGGCCCATTCCAGAACTTGCGCATTCGTCGCGTGCGTGATGTCGGCCCAGGTTTTCATAACCAAATGTCTGCTCCGTCTTCGAGCAGGTTCGGAATCATCTTCTGATGTTGCCAGTGCTCGCTCTGTTTCACTTTCTCCACGAACTCAGGGCGCACCAGTTTGGCTCGCCCGGTGACGAAACCGCCCGCTTCGGTCCGGACATAAACTCCCTCCATCAAATCGTCAGTCAGGCCCGTGACGGGATTATCGAAAGCACTGTCAAAGGCTGACGGGCCGATCAGCGATTGCATTTCGTCCGCTGTGACCCGGCCGCGATGAATCACGGGCACGGTACGCAAACCAGTTCCGTCCAACATTTGCAGGCGCGTGGTGAGATCAAGGAAGTGTTCCGCGTCCTTGTCATAGATATCGAACTCAAAAAAATAGTGCGGCAGCTTGTGATAATGGACGGAATGTTTCGCGTAGAGCCATTCGCCGTAGAGGATGAATTGACCACCGAGTATCCCTTCCAACGCCGGACGCTTCACCGAAGTCCATTGCTTGAACAGATCGTATTGCGGATGCATCCCCTCCGTGATTTCGTGCCCGCGGCATTGCAACACCATGCGACCGCGCGATGTGAAGTGAATGCCGACGTTCGTGCCGTCCACCTTCTCCTCCACAATTAACGACGGATCGGCGATAAACGCCTCGGATTCCTTTCGGCCCAGGTGTTTGTCGTCATCCGTTCCCTTCGAGCCGGACAAATGCGGCGTGCGCGGGTATTTGATAAAGTCGTCGCGAGTCGCGCCCATAACGTTGCTCCAGTTTTGTTCATTTGAATTGGGAGAGCGAGCTTTGACACCCGCTCTCCCATTGTTCTATTCATTCAGGAACAGCTTCCACTCCGCCACTCCGTGAGCGTTGCGGATGAGTGCCGTCACCGGCAGTTCCTTCGGCGCACGCGGGACGCTGAGCAGCTTCAGGCCGGCTTCGTGCGGCAGACGGTTGCCCTTGCGGGTGTTCACGTCCTTGCTCGACCACACGAGGTTTTCCCACGAGTCCGCCCCACCGCGCGAACGCGGCAGAACGTGGTCGAGGCTGCCCTCGTCCGGGTGCAACAAGCGGCCCGTGTATTGGCAGCGATTGCCGTCGCGCTCCCGAATCGTCTTGGAGCAGAGCTTCGGGCGCTTCTTCGGCACCTTGGCAAAGTTCACCGCCACAATTACCGTCGGCACACGGATCGCGCCGCGTGCGGTGCGAACGGCGTGGTCGCCTTCGCGCACCGGCAGCGTGATCCATTCGTCCCACGTGACGGGACGAAGTGCTTGCGCACGGCCACCATCGCCCAACTCGATGTCCAACGCGGTCGCCACATTCGTTGCCATCTGGCAGAAGGCGTCCTGTGGCGTGCGAATGTTGATCGCCTGCCAATTGCGGTTGAGCACCAGCACAATCGTCTTGTTCAATATGTCGCTCATAAAAATCCTAGCGGACGGCCACCATGCACACCGTGACTGCTCCGCGGGTTTGAGGTGTTTGTTCTTCATTGAAATAGCTACAGTGGATGCCCCGCCGGGAATCGCACCCAGACCTCCGGTTTCAGAGACCGGCGCACTGCTGCTTATGCAACGGGGCAATGGAGATTGGTCGCTCGGGAAGGATCTGCCCCCTCGATTTCTGGGTGTAGGCCAGACGTGATGCTATTGGACTTCCCAAGCCTTGCGAGATGGATGCCCCAAATGGAACTGTTCGCTGTCGCGAACCGCAATCACCACCGAGCGGTCGAAGCTCGACTTGCAAACATTGGCTGCCTCGCCTGGATTCGCACCAAGACCAACGGGGTCAAAACCCGGCATGCTGCTGTTACACCACGAGGCAATGAATTGGTGGCCCGCCAGGGTAACGCGCCCTGTTCAACGGATTAAAAGTCCGTTGCATCACTTTAATGCTTGCAGGCCAAAATGGTGCTCGCGGCAGGAGTTGCACCTGCACTGGCGACGTTCTCGACGTCGTGCCTCTGCGTTGGGCTACGCGAGCAAAATGAATGGAGCCTCCAGCCGGTGATGCTCCGGCAGGAATTCTTTACAAAAGAAATCCGC
>JANOHH010000965.1:0-4417 GCA_031406395.1 Verrucomicrobiota bacterium
GGCGGCCACGACGAAGTTCGACGGCCAGAACCATTGCTTTTGGAAGGCGAGCAGATCGTCACGCGTGATGGAAGCGACGGATTCGGCGGTGGCATGTCGGTTGTCCCAGAAGTTGTCGCCATAAGCCAGGAAGCCGGATTCCTGTTGCTCGATGTGGGAGGAATCATCGTTGCGCTGTTTCATGCCCTGCAGCATTTGCTGTTTCTGCAGGTCAATGCGGTCTTGCTGATAACGGGGCGTAGTCAGGACTTCGCGCAAGATCGCCAGGCCTTCGTCGAGGTCCTTGGACAGCAGGTTCAAACTGACCGTGCCTTGCGCGCCCTGAATGCCGGACCCCAGCCCGGCCGCGAGGAAGGCGAGTCGTTCCTCCAACTCCTGCGCCGTGCGCGTCGCCGTCCCGGACTCGGTGAGCAGCGAGCCGCACAGATCAGTCAGGCCTTCCTTGCCCGCCGGCTCCAGCCAATCCCCGGTGTGAACCGAGATGGAAAGGTTCACGAGCGGCAATTCGCGATCGGGCACAACATAGGCCACCGGGCCGGACGCCAAAAGCACGCGGTACGGCCCGGCTTTGGGTGGATGAAATTCCAGCGGCGCGAAGGTGAGCTTTTCCGGGCGATCGGGAATCGCCGAGTTGGAAGTCGAGGGTCGAGGGTCGAGGGTCGAGGGTCGAGGGTCGGGCGGCTGGCGCTCGACTCTCGGCTTTCGACGCTCGACTGTCCGCTGCGGCGCTCGCCGCTTTACGCGACTGGCACGCGGTCAAAAGAATCAAAAATGCAAAATGCAAAATGCAAAATGCCGCGCGCCGTGCGCCAGCACTTCCCGCCCTCGTCCCTCGTCGCTCGTCCCTCGTTAGGTTGTCGTTTTTCATTATTAACTTTTGATTTTTAATTCCGCGGGTTTCCGCGTGTAAACCCCCACGGAGCGGTTTTCTTTGGTGAAATACTGGCGGGCGACGCGCTGCACATCAGCGGCGGTCACGGCCTGCACCTTCGCCCCGGCTTCGTTGATCTCGCGCCAATGGCCGCTGCCATCGTTGCGCATCAGGCTCATGAGGATGGACATGTTGGAATTGAGCCGGCGGTATTCGCCGGCGGCGAAATTATTTTTCACCTTCTGCAACTCTTCGGCCGGGACTTCGGCCCGTTGCAGTTTTTCGATCTCGGCATAAATCGCCGCTTCCACCTGCTCGGGAGTGCGGCCATCGCGCGCTTCACCGCCGGCGTTGAACGACCCAGCCCACTTCTGCGACATCTGGTGCGCCCACACCTCGGTGGCCACTTCATTCGTCAGCACGAGGCCCTTGTAGAGCCGGCCCGTCTGCGTGGAAAGCAGTTGGCCCAAGATTGCCAGCGGGTAGGAATCCTTGTGGCCGAACGGCACAGTGTGCCAGAGGATGTCCACCTGCGGATTGGTCTCCGCCTCGGCATACATGCGTTTCTCGGCGGGTTGTTTGACTTCCAACGTGACCACATCGGGGGCGGCGACCTTGCCCGCCGGGATCCGGGTAAAATATTTTTCCGCCAGCGCCGTGGTGCGCGCAATGTCCAGATCGCCGACCAGAATCAAGGTGATGTTCTGCGGCGCATAGTAGGTGGCGTAGAATTCATCGGCCTGGGCCTTGGAGATGGCGGGAATGTCCGACGGCCAGCCGACGATCGGCCAGCCATAAGGATGCGATTCCCAATGCAGGGCGTTAAACGTCTCGGAAAATTTGCCCAGCGGCGTGGACTCAGTGCGCATCCGGCGTTCCTCGAAGACCACGTCGCGCTCGGCGTAAAACTCCCGGAAGACCGGGCGCAACAACCGCTCGGATTCCATCCACATCCACAATTCGAGCTTGTTCGCTGGAAGATTGATGAAATACGCCGTCATGTCCTGGGACGTGAAGGCATTCATGCCCGACCCGCCGCCGGAACGGTAAATCCGGTCGAACTCGTTTTTCACGATGATCTGGCGGTGTTCGGCGATGAGTTGGTTGAATTGTTTTTCCAATTCGAGATAGCGCGCCGTCTTGCTTTCCAGTTTCGCCACGTCGTCAATGTCGCCGCGCCGCAACGCCGCGCGCATCTTCGCTTCCTCGGCGCGCATCTGGTCGCGAACTTTTTCCTGCGCGGCCATGATCTCCAGGTCCCTTGCATAATTCGTCGTGCCGATCACGGGCGTACCCTTGAACATCATGTGCTCGAAGAGGTGCGCAATGCCGGTTATGCCGGGGCGTTCATTCGAACTGCCGACGTGCGCGACCCAACCGCCGGCCACCGCCGGATCGTCATGGCGCTCGACCAACAGCAACCGCATGCCGTTGGACAAGGTTTTTTCGACCACGGGAACTTGTTGCGCGCGGAGCGGCAGGGCGGTGAACAATGCAAAATGTAAAATGCAAAATGCAAAATGCCGGGCCGTCCCGTGCTTCCGCCATCGTTCTTCAGTTTTCATTCTTAGCTTTCAGTTTGCGAACCTACCGGTGAAATGTCGGCCCACTCAACCCGCGCAGATTAGAATGAAAAACGCCAAATGCAAAATTAGTTCGCGCCGCGCAGTCACCGGTGATTTTGCCTTGCTCATTTTGAACCCGAAAGTCAGCGGCGAAGTCTTTGACGGATCAAACCGCTCATCTCCTTCGCGGCGGGCACCTTCGCCCCCAGCGCCAGCAGCCAGTAAACCGCCCCTGCGAGCGCGCCGGGCAAGAATACCGCCCCGAGCTTCGCCGCGAGGTTTGCGTGGCCAAGTTTTGCATCCCAGAAGTGGTAAACCCCAAAGGCCACCGCGCCCGCGGCGGCGGCGGCGCCGAGCAGCGTGAACACGTTTTGCGGTAACCCGGCCAGATCGAGCCGTCCCATCTTTTTCCGCAAAGCGAAGAGCAGCAACGCCGTGTTGAAGCCTGCGCTCAAAGTGTTCGCCACGGCCAGGCCGGCTTCGCGATACGGCCGCACCAGCCAAAAGGCGAAGATCAGATTCAGCGCCAGGCAAACGAGGCTGATCTTCATCGGCGTCTTGATATCGTTCAACGCATAGAATGCCCGCGCGAGGATGTTGTTCATCGAGAACAGCAACAGTCCCGGCGCCAGACACGCCAGCGCCAAAGCGACGCGGCGCGTGGCTTCGGCATCGAATTTTCCGCGCTCAAAGAGCAGGCGCACGATCGGCTCCGCCAAGCCCAGGGCAATGGCGGCGGCGATCAGATTCGCAAACGCCAGATAACTCAAACCTTGATTCAAGGTCGCGCGGAACTCCGGGAATTTCTTGGTTGCGGCCAGTCCAGACAACGTGGGCAGGAGGAAGGTGGCCAGCGAAATGCCGAACAGGCCCTGCGGCAGTTCCATCAGCCGCACCGAATAGTTGAAGGTGGAAACAATGGTGGGGTCGAACCAATACGAAAAGCTTTGCGTGGCGAGCACGTTGATCTGGAACGCGGCGACACCGATCGAGCCGGGGATCATCTTCACAGCGACCTGCCGCACCGTGGGATCGTTCCACGGCGATACCCAGGCGAAGCGATAACCTTCACGCCGCAAGCCCGGCATTTGAAAAGTCGCCTGGGCCAGACCCGCCACGACCACGCCGATGGCGAGGCCGAAAATCTGTTCCTCCAGCTTCAAGCCCATGAGCGGCGCAAGTAATAGCACGCTGGCAATCATCACCACGTTCAACAACACCGAGCCCAAGGCGGGCACAAAGAAATGCCCGCGTGCATTCGCCATCCCGATGAGCACCGCCGCCAGACACGCGAGCAGCATGTAGGGGAACATCCAGCGCAGCAGACGCAGCATGAGCACGGTCTCGGGTTTGAATCCGCCATATTCGAGCGCCACGGAGATGCCCGCAATGGCCAACAAGGTGATCAAACATCTGTTTCTATCGCGGAACGTCCGAAAAAAGCAGAAGTTTTGGCGGTTTGTTTAGAAAGCGATGACCCTCAATTATTGATTCCAATGAAGATTTACAAAATCGGACTGCGTGGCAATAAAGCTCGTGTAATTGACGAAGAAGGTGAAGTCGCAATTTATCCGCTTGATTACTTTTTAGTTTTACCGCTTGCCGAAGAAACTGTCAACACTCTCGAAAAATATCAAAATGCTAATCATAAAGAAACTGTTTTAGCTTAAATTTACTGTCGTAATCTGTTGAATCTATCCTTATTTTTCGCCCACCAATCAGCTTTAATTTCTTCGCCCAAACCTTCGATGCTTTCGTTAAAATCCGCCTTGCGAACTAAATATTCCAGCCGAATCTTTTCAATCAAATTGAGCAAAAACTCCTTGTCAACCAAGTTTTTATCAATCGAAATTAGGAATTTATCTTCGGTAGTTTGTAAATCAATTGCTTGCATAAATTTACCTCAAGCCGCTTGAAGTTCCCTAGATTCCTTTTGAGAAATGAGTTTCATCGCTTTGGCTTCGGTGATTTCTTCCAACAG
>JANOHH010000973.1:0-3403 GCA_031406395.1 Verrucomicrobiota bacterium
CAAAATCTGGCCCTCGGGCGTCATCACCGGCAGACCCCAATAGGACTGCACGGTTTCGCGCGCAGCGTGGGAGGTCAGTCGCGGATCGTGCATCGAACTGCCGGTGCTGAACACCGATTGCGTCTGCACCGCCAGGTCGCAGTAGGTTCCGCGAATAGAATGCTCGCTCGTCAACTCAGCGTATTTGTCGTAGCCGAATAATTCCGAAAGCATATCGGTGACAATTATCACGGTGTCCGACTCGTTGACATCCCGTGCTTTTGCAGACGCCAGAATGGATTGAAAACGCTTGATAGCGTTGACCAGCCGACTTTCGACTCGTGACGGTATATTCATAATGTTGTGCCTTTTGTGGGGCAAGTAGAGAATTAAATTGCGACTGACGCAAGCAAAACACAGCCGACTTGATTGGCGGGGAGCATGACTTTTCTCCCCTGAAAATTTTGGATCCAGTTTTTTTGCCCTGAGAGGGAGCAGGGCTTTTTTTTCCCCGTAGGGTAGGCGGCACAATGAGATGACGTTGGGCGTTTTGCCTTTGGAAAACTTCGGCTGGGTTCAGAACCTTATTTTTCTAAGCTCTGCCCAAGGCGAAACCGATTATGGTCAACGATCACACAATTGATTGCTTCCGGCATAAGCAGTGCGAACCGCTGGTCCTCAACCCGGATCGCTGAAAAATCCAAAGCCGGTCTGCTCGAAGGGTTCGTTCGAGATTTGGCAGAGGAATGAACGGCAGCGGAATGCATCAGAGGCTTGCTCTCGACCTGAAGCCGATTCCTTTGCCGAGTATCCCACTGCCTTCTAGTTCTTGCTACGGCATGCTGCACTGGCGCCAGGTCCGAGATCGGCGCTCCGTCAGATCCGCAGGAAAATCTTCCGTTTGTAAAGGAAGTGGACGAACCAGAATGCCAGCAGCAGGCCCACGATCGAAATCATCATGTCGCCGAAGCCCACCGTCACGTGCGTGTCGAAGAAGGTCTTCACGTCCCCGCCCACGAAGCGCCCGGCAAGTTTGCCAAAGCCGCCGAGGATGTTTCGTGCGAGATAGATGGTGATCGAATTCATGCCCATCCACACAAAAGGCTGACACCACCATTGTTTCTTCCAAACGTCCACGACGAGGTAGAACCCGCCCAACAGCATCGCGCTGTAGCCGCCGGCCACCAGTACGTAGGACGACGTCCAGATTTTCTTGATAACCGGGAATTGGAAATTCCAAAGCCAGCCAACGCCCACGGCCAGAACGCCCGCGCCAATGAGCCAGGCGACCTTGTGCAGGTCGGCAACATTCCGGTTACGCAGCAACAGCCCAGCGAAGACCCCCAGCAGGCAGGTCGCGATTGCCGGTAACGTGCTCAGGAAACCTTCCGGATCGAAAAACGTATCGTGCTTGCGGCCGGGCAGATGTTGAAAATCCAAGTGGTCCGCCACATTGAAGCCTTTGCCGAATTGCCCCGAAACCCGATTGGTCGTCGCGTAGAATAGTTTCTCCGTCGCCAGCCACGCCGGGCTGTTCCGGACGCCGGAGGGATTGGGTGATGTTGGATCGCGAAAGTAGTCGGCGGTTTTGGTATCGCCGGCGGCTTGCGCTGCCTGGGCAACGGCCTCCCGGGTGAGTTGGAAGTTGCGGATCGGGATGAACGTCATGAGCGCCCAATAGCTGACGAGCAAGCCGGCGCAGATCGCGACGAGCGTCCGGGGTTTGAACAGGCAGAACAGCAACCCGGCGAAGAGATAGGCCAGGGCAATGCGATTCAGCACGCCCATCAATCGCAGTTCCGGCCACGGCCCGCTGAAACCGCCGGAGTAGAACAATCCAACCAGGTAGAGCAGTACCCCACGGCGGATGACGCGCTGAATCGCCACGCCCCGACCGGCTTCCGCCATGGTCTTCGTGAGGGAAAAGACAATGGAGGCACCCACCATAAAAACGAAGAGCGGGAAAATGAGGTCGTAAAAATGGAAGCCTTCCCACTCGGCATGTTCCAGTTGGCGGGCGAGAAATTTGGTCGGGCCCGTCTGGGTCATGCGGTTGAGCGACGAAACGAGCGCGTCCGCGCCAATGATCCAGAACATGTCGAAGCCGCGCAACGCGTCGAGGGACATGAGCCGCTGCGGGGTAGGGGAGGGTGATAGGGTTTTCGTCATCGGTGTGATGTTTCGTCCACGTGTAGGGCAAAGCCGGGTTGGCTTCAAGCGTAAACAACCGCTTGGGGAGTTGCCCACTTCCGCCGCGTAGAAAAATTCGTTTCGACGGTGGCGCGGGAACGGACTAACTTTCCCGTCACATGTCCGCCGAAGCGCAACTCACTCCGATGATGGCGCAGTATCGCCGTATCAAAGGCGAACTGCCGGCGGACGCGCTGCTGCTCTTCCGCCTCGGCGATTTCTATGAGATGTTTTTCGAGGATGCGCAGGCCGGCGCGCAACTTCTGAATCTTTCCCTGACCGCGCGCAACGGCATCCCGATGTGCGGTTTGCCGTTTCACGCGGCGAACAATTACATCTCCCGCATTCTCAAGGCGGGCCGCAAGGTCGCCATCTGCGAGCAGATGGAGGACGCGCGGCCCGGCCAGTTGGTAAAGCGCGAAGTCACGCAAATCCTCTCGCCCGGCACGCATTTCGACGAACGCATGCTCGTGGCGGAGCGTAACAATTTCCTCGCCACCGTTTGCCCGTCCGGAAAAATCTTCGGCCTGGCGCTCGTGGATTTGACCACGGGCGATTTCAAGACCACGGAGGTCGAGTCCGAGAGCGCGTTGCTTACCGAGCTGGAGCGGTTGCGTCCCGCGGAAATCATCTATCCGGGCGAAGCGACGGTCGTGCGCGATTTGCTGCGGGGCTCGTTCCCGATTCTCAACGGCTACGAGGGTTGGACGTTTGCCCAGGAAACGGCGCTCCACACCGTGCGTGAGCATTTCCGGGTTGCGTCGCTCGATGGCTTTGGGTTGAAGGACCGCGCTGCCGCCATCGGCGCGGCGGGTGGCGCGCTGCATTACCTGACGCAACATCTCCGGCGGGATGCCAAAAGCCTCACGCGGATTTCCTTCTATCAGCGCAGTGATTTCCTCGCGCTGGATGGCACCACCCTGCGCCATCTTGAAATTCTGGAGCCGATGCACCGCGATGCGCCCCGCACGGCCTCGCTCTACGGGGCGTTGAACCGGACCGTTACCCCCATGGGCGCCCGCCGCTTGCGCGACTGGCTTTCGCAACCGCTCGCAGCGGTCGAACCCATTCGCCGGCGCCAGGCAGCGGTGCAGACGCTCCGACCGGCCCCGTGCTTCTGGTGAATAGGCAGGAATCAGCGTGATCCCCAGTTGCTGCAAGGCGCGGTGCACCGGTGTTAGCCGGGTCTTGTCCACTTTCCCCCCCCCGCCTCCTCGGTGTGCCAGTAGTGGGA
>JANOHH010000984.1:0-3671 GCA_031406395.1 Verrucomicrobiota bacterium
CGTGGGTCGTCGAAAGCGCCAGAGGACTGGCGCACTCCAGGACGCTGACGCGCTTCACTCTCAACCAGGGCGATGTCGTCATTCAGGAGGTCAGTGCGAATGTTTTGATTCGACAGGGCCTGATTCCACTCCGGCGGGCGCAAGGCTTCGGGCACCCGCGGCGCGGCAACCGGCGCGGCGGCCACTTGCTGGCGCGATTCATGGCAACCGATGCAACCCTGCGTTTCGCCGGGCATGAGATGCGTGAAAGTCCGCATCCGCTGCACGGCCCGGCCCTCGGCATCGAGCGCCATGAAATAAATCGGGCGACCGGCGGGGACTTTGAAACAAGCGGAGCCGTCCGCTGCAACGGACGCGTAGCCCCACACTTTCTTGGCGGCGTAGGTCGCACCGCAGGAGATGACCGGGAACTGGAAGCCGAACGCGCGGTCTTTGACATCCGTGCGGACGACCTTGCGCATTTCTTCGACGACGCAAATCTCCTTCACTTCGCCGCGTTTCACGATCGGTTCGAGGCCACGATACACATCCTGGAGCACAACAGTGGCCCATTTAACCGGGGCGTGATCATCCTCGTCGTCGGTCCGAGTTGCAGAATTAGGGTGCCGTAGCGGCGACTCGGAAGAGCGCCGCAATCTTTCGTTCACAGAGGGAAGTTGGCGGCGCTCTGCCGAGCCGCTGCTACGGAGAGTGGCCGCTTCCGTCGATGCAAATGAAGCGGCGGACAAGGTGCTCGCCAGCACGGGCGGTTTCGTTCGCGCACGGAGCGGTTGCGGGTTGTAGAAACCGAGACCGTCGCCCGGCAAAAGCGCCTTCGCCACTTGCGCGCCATCGTAACTGCGCACCAGCACCGTACCGCGCTTCGAGACCAGGAACAGTTGGTCATCAAGCGGAAACGGATTTTCATACGGACCGCGGATGTGGTTGCCATCGCCCTTTTCCGTCTGGCCGATGTCAACCTCCGGCGTCAGGTTGCGGATGCTGGCCGGCGCGTTGTTGCCTTGGGTGATGTCCACGATGCCGATCGCCCCACGGCACGGGCCGTTATGGCTGGTGAGCAGGCAGAGCACTTTGCCCGTGCCCGGGATTGACCGCGCCTCCATGAACGTGGCCGGACTGAGCACGCGGTTGCCATAGAAGCCGGCGAGCCCCGTGCCGTCGGGGTGAATCGTCCAGAGGCTCTGGATCGGAATGGCGGGCTTGTCCACGTACTCCCAGCGCGAATAAATCACGCGGCCATCCTCCAGCACGCTCGGGGTGAAATCGTTCACGATGTTCGCGGAAAGCCGCGTGACGCCCCCGCCGTCGCCGTCCATGCGATACAACACGCCGACGGGCGAAATCCAGCAATACGCAAACCGCGCCGAACGGGTGCTGAGGAATGCGATCCCGCTATCCGGCAGCCAGCAAGCGTTGTAGTTGTGGTGCGGGCCGTCGGCGTTAATGACAAATATCTGGTAGCCCTCGCCCTGCTTGCGGCGCCAGCTAAAAAGGATTTCGCAACCGTCGAACGAAACGTCGCAATCCAGCACCTGGCCCTCGGGCGAGGCGACCAGTTCTTTCAGCGCACCGGGCGTGCGCACGGAGGCGAGAAAAAGCCCGCCACCCGCTCCGAAGCCTTCCACGTGGTAGGTGTAAACGTGGCTGGGATTGAGTTCGCGCCGGCGCACGACGAGCAACTGCTCGAAGCCCAGTTGTCCCGCGCGCAGTTGCGCGGCCAGTTCCGGCGTCTCCACGATGTCGTCGGACTGAGTTTGGCAGTCGCTCTCCCGCTTCGTCTCTCTCGCCCCGCGAGGAACGAGCGGGGAGAGAGCCGGAGAGAGGGGTGCTCCAGAAAGTTCAGAGCCTCCTCTCCCCGGCCCTCTCCTCCCTCCTGCGTCGGGAAGAGAGGGAGAGGCTGCGGTTGTTTGGTTCGGGTCGCTCTCCGGCCGGCCCGGGTCGAGCTTGCGGTACTTCGCGAAGTAGTCCTCCGGCAACGCGCTGGCAAACACTTGCACCTCCGCCGCGCCCGGATTGGCGCCGCCGTAGGAACTCCGGAAACGCAGCGTCAACCGGCGCGTGGCGACCGGTTGCACCAGCCGGATGCGCTGCGGGCCGTGCCCCATCTGGAATTTGCCCGTGGCCACCGGCGCGGGCGCTCCGTCCGCCGTGACTTCGTAATCCTTCCAGCACTCTTCAGCGAACCAAGCGGTGCGACCGTAATAAACGACTTCCGCGATCGTGACCGGGTTCGTCCACTCCAGCGTCAACTCCGCGCCCTGGCGATGCGTGTCGCCGCGCACGCACCAGGCCTGGCTGAGGTCGTCCTGCGAACCGGCCTCCGGGATTTTGCCGTCCACCGCGAACTGGGCGAGGTATTGCCCGCTGAATTCGGAAGTCGCCGTGGCCTTGGCGGAGCGGGCGAGGTTCGGCGGGAGTGAGGCGGCGGTGGCGGCGAAGGCCACGGCAGCGATGACAGCAAAGAGAAAATGCCAACGGCTCGGGGACTGCCGGGCGGAAAGCTTTTTTGCTGCGGCATTCTGTGTTGGTTTCATGATTCAACCTCCCTCAATACCTCGCTCACGCATGATATCGGCAACTTGTTTCGAGCGCTGCCCGAACACGAGCCAACGCTTGAAATGATGCTTCTTGCCTCGCTTGTCCTTCACCCAGAACTCGATTAAGTGCCACCGTCCCTTGGTTTGGGCCCTAAACTCACCCGCCTCGAACTCCGCCCCGCCGTCACAATGCCGCCACTCGACCAAATCCTCCCATCGCAGCCGCGCCTCCGAGAAAATCAGCTTCTGGAAGACTCCGTCGTCTGAAATTTCAAGCCGCGTTGGCAACAACGCTAGCGCATACAGAATCATGAAGACCGAGATTCCAGCAATAATCCATGTAGACACCGGCGGCCAGCCTAACATTGGAACCATCGGAAGAATCACAAGCGGGGCGACAGCGCCGACGAGGAGCGAACCGAACACCCAACGCGGACATCTGAAAATCAAGGGGCGCATGGTGATTCCTTTGCTGGGCGGAGGTCGTCCTGCGAACCGGCCTCCGGGATTTTGCCGTCCACCGCGAACTGGGCGAGGTATTGCCCGCTGAATTCGGAAGTCGCCGTGGCCTGGGCGGAGCAGGCGCGGTTGGGCGGGAGCGGGGCGGCGGTGGCTAAGAAAGCCATGAACGCGATGGTAGCGGTCAAGGCAAACAATTCTCGTGATGCGCTCAATTTATTAGGCGTCATTCAAGCCCTCCAGTCCCAGTTTCGTGCATGATCCAAGGCGCGCCACTCGCAAGGACACCAACAAAGAACGATGCGGTGTTTCCAAGGAGCGACGCCACCAAAGCCCGGCCCCAATTTACGCCGATAAAACTGCCGCCTTGAATAAATGGGGCTGACACCAAAAGCTTTATTAGCAAGGCGTCCGCGAGAACGACACCTGGCTCAAGAAGCCAGAGAGACACTCGACTGGTCAGGGGCAGGAATGCGAACAGAAAAACAGAAACGTTTGCGACGATGAGCGTGCCAAAAAAGGGCACGATGACAACACCGGAGGAAATCAAGGCCAACGTCGCAACGCCGGACTCGATGACCAGTGCCCAGAATGCAACTATGGCGAACGCGATCAGAGATTGTCCGTCTATCATCACTGGATTCGCACGAGCAATGAACGGTACCATCAACAAGA
>JANOHH010000991.1:0-1873 GCA_031406395.1 Verrucomicrobiota bacterium
CTGGCCATGACGGACGTTAACCAGCGCCTCACGGCGAAAGGCGGAAGCGAACTCGAGATGGGCATCGGCATCAACACGGGCCGGGTCATTGTCGGCAACATCGGCTCCGTCCGGCGCACGAAATACGCCGCGGTGGGCTCGAACGTAAACCTGGCTGGACGGATTGAATCCTTCACCACCGGCGGTCAGCTCCTGATTTCCGAGAGCACGCGCGCCGCGATAAAGCCGCCGTTGCGGCTGGATGCGCAGTTTCAAGTGGAACCCAAGGGGGCAAAGGAGCGATTACAGTTGCATGAAGTCGGCGGTATCGGCGAACCGTTCAACCTCTCACTGCCATCCCGGTCGGTGACCCTTGCTCCGCTGCCGGCGCCACTCCCCGTCGCTTTTACGGTGTTGGAGGAAAAATTCCTGGGGCGAACGGTGCATGTCGGGCACCTCGTCGCAGTGTCCGCAATCGAAGCTGGCATCGAGTCCGAGCAGACCCTCGCTCCGCTCAGCAACTTGAAGCTTGAAGTCAAGCCGGTGGCGGGGGCGAATCCGGGCGGTGAGATTTATGCCAAAGTGATCGGCGCGGTCGCGGGTGTCGCGGGTCAAACGCGGATCCGGTTTACCTCCGTTTCTCCTGAACTGAAAGTTTGGTTCCAGCAGGCGGCACGACCAGGATCAGCATCGGCGACGAAAAGCTGAATCCGTTAGACATATTCCCGCTCGACAAACTCCGAGGTGGAGAATAAGAAAGACCTTGTGCAAGAGACCAATGCTTCGCCCACGCTCGCCGATCTGCTCACGGTGCTCGTCGAAAACAAAGGCTCCGACCTGCACCTTCAAGCAGGGGAAGTTCCCATCGGTCGGATCAACGGCGAGCTCGGCCGTTTCGAAATGTCGCCCTTGACGGAAACCGACGTGCTGCGCCTGGCTCGGGAAGTCCTGGATAGCGACGAAAAGTTGAAGGAGTTCCAAGCCACCAAGGATTGTGATACGGCCGTCACCATCGCCAACCTCGGGCGGTTCCGCGTCAATCTCTTCTATCAACGCAACCGGCCGGGCCTGGTGTTGCGAACCATCGGCACGAAAATCCCCACGCTCGCCCAGCTCGAATTGCCCGAAGTGTTGAAGACCATCGCCGCGGCGAACGACGGCCTCGTACTGGTGACCGGCGCCACCGGCAGCGGCAAGTCCACCACGCTGGCCGCGCTCATTGACCACATTAACGCGACCCAGGCCTGCCACATCATGACGTTGGAGGACCCCATCGAGTTTGTGCATGAGAACCAGCTGGCCCTGATCAATCAACGGGAGATCGCCGTGGATTCAATCACCTTTGCCTCGGCCCTCAAACATGTGCTCCGCCAGGACCCGGACGTGATCCTGATCGGCGAAATGCGCGATGCGGAGTCAGCGGCGGTGGCGTTGACCGCGGCAGAAACCGGGCACTTGGTTTTTGGCACGTTGCACACCCAGGACGCGCCGGAATCGCTGGAACGTCTCATCAACCTGTTCCCGACGGATCGCATCGGGCAAGTCCGCATGCAGCTGTCCCTGGGCTTGCGCGCGATCATTTGTCAGAAACTATTGCCCCGAGCCGGGGGCGGGCGAACGGCCGCCCTGGAGATTCTGATCAACAGTCCGCGCATCAAGAAACTGATCCTGGAAGGCGACACCACGAAGATCCCCGCGGCCATCCAAGCGTCGCGGTCGGATGGCATGCAAACTTTCAACCAAGCCCTGGCTGAGCTCGTAAAATCCGGCAAGGTGGAAGAGGCGGAGGCGCTGCGGTGTTCGCCGAAACCCGACGAGTTGAAAATGAACATGAAAGGAATTTTCTCCGGCACCTCGGCCATGGCCTGAATGCAATCTCCCAGTTAAATAATCC
>JANOHH010001067.1:0-7207 GCA_031406395.1 Verrucomicrobiota bacterium
CCGGACTGGCGCAGGGAAGAGATGATCCCGGTCGGGTGATCAGTGGCTTTGGTCCGGGGTGTTGCTTCGGGGTGGAACCGAACCGCTCCGGCGGCACCTCCTTCACTTGGGCCAGCGGAGATGTTTGTGCAAGAAATCAAAAGTCCCTTTACCATTAATCGTATGGGGGCCCACGAAGGTCTCCAGTTCGCAGCGGTCGCCGATGCCGAGTTTTGCGGCATAGAGGAAGTTTACCTTGGCAAACTCCCAGGCGACACTCTCATCCGGCGCGACGCCGTCGAAATGGCCGCGTTCGACCATAAAGGGTCGCGGGGCGATCAGCGCCGCCATCTCCGCGTAGTTGAAGGTGCTGCCCAGATCCCATTCGAAGATTTCATACTCGCCGCCCCAGACATAGCTATAGCGACCCATCGTGCCGGCCGTGGCGGCATTCTTGCCCACCCACTCGTTGAAGTCGGCCGAACAAATGGACAGAACATAGTCCGGGACGAGCGGCGGAATTCGCATCGCGGACTTGCCGCCGTAGCTCAAGCCGTAGAAACCGATTCGGTCAGCGTCTACAAACGGCAGCGTCTGCAGCCAGTCAACGATCTGCTGGTGCTGCGGGACAATCGTGGAGAAGAGGGTTTTTTTTATGGGATTACTTTTCCGCTGCAAGGTGCGGAAACGGTCGGTGAAGATGTAGAGGTTCTGGGGCGCAAACGTGATGAAGCCACGGTCGGCCAGCTTGGCGGCGAAGTCGTGGTAGTATTGACTGTTGCCAGTGACAATATCCTGCGGACGTCCTTCCAACCCATGTTGGCAAACCACTACGGGTCGTTTCTCCCCCGGCTTCAGATCGCGGGGCAGGAGCAGAATGCCATAAGCCATGACATCAGGGAAAACGTCCAGCACCACTTCATAGCCCACCCATTTTTCCTCATCATACGCTTTGCGGGTCCGGACGTTGGGCGGGAGCATCGGCTCGTCAAAACGACCCACGACTTCCTCCGCAAAATAGTTGCGATACCATTCGCTGCTCTGCGCGTAGGCCGCCAGCGAACTCGTATCCAATTTCTTCATGAATTCGCGGCGAACCTCCGGGCTGTTCACGAGCAGGCGCTGCGTGTGTTGATCAATTTCCTGAAGCTGACGGAGCTGACGTCCAACCGCATCAATGCCAGCGCGCATCGGTTTTGGCGCGGATGCGTCGGCGGCGAGCGATTTCTTGGGCGCCACCGCGGTCAGAAACGCAGCCACTGCCCGCTCGCTGCCGAATGGACCCGTTCCGTCGCCGCTGATGATCAACTCGATCGGCGGCACCGGCGAAAGTCCGCGCACCAACGCACGGGCGCGGTCCACTTCCTTTTCGACGACTTCCAACTTTGGGGTCGCGAGCCGTGCGGGCGCGCCGCCGTCGGTGTAGGTCATGGTAAGTTCCGGACCGCGTGCCGCCTCAATGATCAGGCGGCGGGGGGCAATCATGCTAGCCAGTTCAGCATCGCCGAACTGTTCCAACAGGCCGAACACGTTGCGGTCAATCGGCTCTTCCCAAAGGCGATTGCGATCGTCGAAATAGCCGCTAACGCCGACGACCGCAATTCGTGAGTCGAGGGCACCCGCACAGAGAGCGAGGAGGCCACCCTCGCCCCAGCCGATGACCCCAATGCGCCGTTGGTTGGCGTCGACGTCGCCCGTCGTGGCATACCAATCCACCGCCGCCAATACTTTTTGGACCTCATAACCGATCACGTGGCGCCCGAGTTCGAAAGCGGCGTGGTAGAGAAACTGGCGGGCACTGATGCGGGTGCGCCCCAGGTGCGGCCCCCGGCTCCGATCGATGACCGTCGGGATGAGTACCCGGCACCCGCTCTCGGCCAGCCGCCGAGCATATTGTGACTCGGCGGGAACGCCTGCCTGCAGTCCGCAGATTTGTTCGGGCGTTTGAGCGGCGTCCGGGATCGCGATGATGTCCGCTACGGGCGCTCGACCAGTGGGGGAGAGCAACAAGCCTTCCGCGTGAACATTGCCGAACGCGGACCAACGAACGGCATGGATTTCGTAGTTGTCGCCTTTTCCGACCAAGGCTGGCTGATCAACCGTGGCGAGCAATTCGAGCGCCGGTGGGGAAACTCGCGCGTCCCGTACACCGAGAATATACGCCAGCCGTTGGCGATTCGTTTCGATGGATCGGGAGTAAGCCTCGGGAGCGGAAAAATCCCGCTGCCAGAACCGGGCGCGGCGTTCAACGGACCGGTCAATTTCGCGCAGGAGGAATTGGTCCACGCCCGCGACAAGTTGGGAGGCAATATCGCCGCCTAACCTAAGCGGCTGGGTACCGGCGAGCGGACCGGTATCAATCGGTTGCCCAAATCGGAGGCCGGCCTTGGCGGCAAAACTTTGCGCGAGTTGAACCCGGCCGGCTGCGTCTAGATCGGCTGGCCATTGCGCCCAGCTGAGGTCCTCGCCAGCACGAAACTCCCAGATGCCGCCGAGGTTGATCGATCCTTTGCCGCAACTGAGTCGTAAGGGGCCAGCGGCGATGCCGCCGGCCCCGCCGCCATCCCAGACGCGGATGGTCAGGAGATTCCAGTCACCGGCCCGAATTTGATCTGGGGAAATGGTGTAGTGCCGTGCTTCGCCTGAGGCGCTGCGGTAAGGCTGAATCGTGCCCCGGGCCCCGATCTTGGCGCCGTTGAAGAATGTTTCATCACAATCATCGATCGGGCCAAGGTCCAAGGCCAACGTTTCAGCCTGCCAATCCGACGGGACGCGGACAAAACAGCGATACCATGCAAAACCGTCGTGCTCGGTCACCACCCCGCCGAAATTTTTCTCCCAGAATCCGGGTGTCCGTAATCCTTGCCACTTCGAATCCTCGGCCGCCGGGGTGCTGAGTGTCAGGCACGCCAGGAAGCCGAGCACCGGGATGGACAAACGCGGGTTCATCGGAAGGTAATCCGGCTTCGCGGAATGGAGATTTGCATGCCCGGAATCATAACGAGGGTGTGAGTGATTGCAAGTCCACCGCGCGCGGCCGGCGGTGCCAGGTTAATTTCGGAACCCTTGTTCCAATGCCGCGATAACGGAAAAGAAATTTCCCCCGAGATGCCGCCATCGCGCCAGTCAACCGCTCCGGTTTAAGTGAGGTCAGCCTGTGCGCTCATTTCTCAGCGGGATAATAGTATACTCCGCAAATCAACCCGTTGCGAAACTCACATACGGACAGACTGGTTTTAGACTTCGGGCCCGACTTGCCCTGCCAGGTGGCTCGCTCCAGTGCCGCCACGCGGGCTGCGGAGCGGCTTAGTGACTTGCAGCAACTCTAGTCTGGCAGAGTTTGGCAACGCACTCGCCCCGCGACTACAACCACGGCGTCGCAATTCGCCGACGTCGTCGGCATGCTGGGGCCCGCACCCCCGAGTTGGTTACCACCAGGTGAAACTCGGGTCGGGCTTGGGGCCGGTGTAATTCCATTTGTAGGCCTCGGGCGGGAAGCTGAAAAACGCCGTGTGGCCGTCGCCGAACAAGACATTGAAACGGTACTGGCCTTTGAAATTGTGCCATTGGCTGAAGAGATCGTTCTTGTCGCGATCGGCCCACCACGGCCAGTCACCGGAGATCAGCTTGTTGGAAGCGCTCCGGGCAATTTCGCTCGTCTTCATCGGTTTTGCTTCCGGGCTTCCCTTGGCGGCCAAAGAGTTGCCGGTGACGTGTTGAATGCGGAGCGTTTCCACGCTCCAGACGGCTAAATAACTGTTGCCGTAAGCGTCAAAGCAACTGCCGCCCCGGCCGTTGGGATAGGCTTGTTTAAATTCCGCGGCGAACATGTCCCGCCAAAGTGAGTCACCCTTGTCCGACGGGCAATGCCAGGCCTCGGGGCTGGGAACATACACGTTCAAAGGGCGGCGAATGGCCGGCACTTTGCCGCTGGCCAGATCCATTCGCCCGGTGGTTCCACCCAGCGTCGCCCAGCCTTCATAAACCGGATAGAAATCAAGATTATCATCGGCGTACATCGCGAAGCCCAGCGCGTGCTGACGGAGGTTGTTGTTGCAGTGGATGGTTTTGGCTTTCTCTTTGGATTTGCTCAGAGCGGGGAGTAGCATGCCGGCCAGAATCGCGATGATCGCAATCACGACCAGCAGTTCGATCAGGGTGAACCCACGACCGGGAAATTGTCTCCGTAAGTAACAAACCGGGATTAGCCGTTTGATGCTCGGCGGGGGACCGAGAATTGCTGTTGCGTCGGCGGTCATCTGGCGAGCCTGTCCCTCCGCATCAGGAAGCGCAAGCCCGAATGTCCTTCTGGCGCCGCTGCGGGTGCGGTTAGTTCCATAACGAGAGCCATTGGTTGTTGGCTCTAAGGACGCGTAGGTGGGCGATCTGGTCGGCATGATCGAACAACCAAGCGGTGCCGGCTTTCTTGAGGCGGGCCTGCAGCACATGGCGGTGTCCGCTCTCGATCATGCCGGAGCCGATCGGCAGCCCCAGTTCCAGCGCGCGGGGATACCCGGAGGGGAAAACGCCCTGTTACTACGTTTGATTCTACTCAGAGGCTTTGCAAGCTTCCGACGCTTCACAAAAACCCTATAAAATATGGTGCATCCGGAGGGACTCGAACCCCCAACCTTCTGATCCGAAGACGCAAAAACACGCATACAACCATTGAATTTATTGGTGTTCTTACACGCATCAACGCCGAAATACATCCAAATACGTGACAAAAACCGTAACAAAGCAAACGCTGTTTTCCTGATTCTTCGGTGGCCGTTTCCATGGCGGATCAGTCGCAACTGCGCGAACACTGGCGGGCGAGCAGATAACCGAGCAGGGTTCCGACTCCAACGCCAATGGCGATGGCTGGATAAGGATGCTCATGCACGGCCTCGTCGGCCACTTTGGCCCCTTCCACCGCTTTCTCTTTGACGCGGCCATAGATTTCCTTGCCGCTTTCCAAGGCGGCAGCGAGACGCTTGCGGGCTTCCCCGACTTTTTCCCCGGCCACATCGGCGGTGGCCGCCATCAATGCGCGGGCATCGTCGGCCAGGCGACCCATGTCGTTACTGATTGCTTGTGTTTCTTTGTTCATACTTTCATTGCTTTCTTTTTGTTCGTGTTTTTCAGGGGTACATTTTCCGCGTCTGCGAGATGGGCGGCCTCCGGTGAAGTCGCTACTGCAGCAGCGAGTTTCTTCCGCCAAAAGGGTTGGGTACGGTTTCCCGAGCCGAGGGGTCCGGCATCCATTGACCATCCACCACCAGACAGTATTCGTAAGTGCCGGGCGCCAAAGCCGTCTCCTTCAGCCAATGACCGCTCCCAATGGGATGCAGCGTCTTGGCTGCGGGCTGCCAGCGGTTGAAAGATCCGGCGACACAAACGGAGGTGGCCGTCGGATGCGTGAACTCAAAGCGAACGGGCACGAGCTGGGGGCCGCTGCTCGGGGCGTTGTCATGGTTATGATTGTGTTTCATGTTAAATGCCTTTTCGGTATAGCGAACTCTTGATTTCAGAAGCGAGCTTCGTTTCTAGAGACACGATGCACCGCGTTACTTGCGGCGGCTATGGGGTGTTACCCTACCTGCGAGTTTTACGAGCCAAACTTTGACCCGGTGGCGATCCGGTCGCGCCGGTGACTTCTGAGCGATCCGCCATTTGAATCTTCAGTTGGCTTGAGCCCCTTGCTCCGATCTGAACGCTAGGGTTTTCCCAGTCAGGGCAAGGAACGTCCCAGTCGCGGCGGGAGCGTAGAAGACGTAGAAGTTCCCGATGAGAATATTTTCTGAACAAACCGTGGGCGGGAGCGACGGAGCGTTAAGTTGGCTTTCACGCGGCGTTGGACTTACCAGAATTCTCGGAGGAATGCTGCTCTTTGCCCTGCTCCACAACCCCGCTCCAGCGGTGCAGAGTGTGACTCTGGCCTGGGACAAAAGCGCTGATCCAAGCGTTGTGGGCTACAACATCCACTATGGTGTTGCGAGCGGTAACTACACCAACAAGGTTGATGCCGGGAATGCGACGAACCGCGCCATTTCGGGCCTTGTGGAAGGCCGGGCATACTTCTTTGCGGCCACGGCTTATGCTGCTGCAGGACTGGAAAGCGTTTTCTCAAATGAGGCTAGCTACACGGTTCCCTTGTCCAACAATCCACCCATTGTCACTCTGACATCACCGGCGAACGGAGCGAGTTACACAGCGCCCGCGACCTGTAGCCTCGCCGCCAGTGTCACGGCGAACGGTCACACGATCACCAAGGTCCAGTTTTACAATGGCGCCAGTTTGTTGGGCGAAGACACCACATCGCCCTACAGCTTGACTTGGAGCAACGTGAGCGCCGGCAGCTACAGCCTGACGGCACAGGCCGTCTATGACGCCGGCAGCACGGTCGCATCAGCCCCCGCCAACGTGGTGGTAACCAACCCGGCGCCCACGATTGCGCTGACCGCGCCGGCCAGCGGGTCAAGTTATACGGCGCCCGCAACGATCAACCTGGCCGCTAGTGTCACCGCCAACGGCCATACGATTACCAAGGTTCAGTTTTACAATGGCGCCAGTGTGTTGGGCGAAGACACCACATCGCCTTACAGCTTCACCTGGAGCAACGTGAGCGCGGGCAGCTACAGCCTGACGGCACGGGTCGTGTTCGACGCCGGCAGCACACTGGCCTCCGCACCAGCGAACGTGACCGTGACCGGCGCACTGGGCACCGGAACCGTGACGTTCACCAATCCCGCGGCGATCACCATTGCGGATGTGGGAGCGGGCACGCCGTATCCTTCCACGATCAATGTAACAGGACTGGGCGGGACGATCAGTATGGTGACTCTCACCTTGAATAACCTGAGTCAAACCTATCCCGACGATGTGGACATTCTGCTCGTTGGGCCGGGGGGACAGAAGTTGATGCTCTTCTCCGACGTGGGCGGTGACTATGACGTGAACAACGTTACCGTGACCCTGGCTGACGCCGCGACGGCGGCACTCCCGGACACGGGGCCATTGGTCACCGGCACGTTTAAGCCGACCGACGCTTCCCCCGGAGAAGTCCGCGACTTGTTTCCGGCGCCCGCCCCGGCGGGCCCCTACCCGACCAGTCTGGCAACCTTCAATGGCCTTGCTGCCAATGGTTCCTGGGCCCTCTACGTGAACGATGACGGCGCGGGCGATGCGGGGACGATCGCCGGTGGCTGGAGTCTCTCGATCACCACCACCGGGCCCGCCAACGCCG
>JANOHH010001089.1:0-6714 GCA_031406395.1 Verrucomicrobiota bacterium
TGTCGTGTAGCAAACAAAGTTGGAAAAGAGTGTGCGAACAAAACTGGAACGGTTTTAGAACACCGGGCAATGGAGCAGGACGATGGGTTTGGCTGTGGGATTGGGAGCATGGCGGAGGTAGTAAATGTCTCCATCTGGGCGGAGGCAGCGGATGACGGTGGTGCGGGGTGGAGCGTCGATGGGCTGGCGTTGCGAGCCGACAGGGACTTTGCCGTCGTCACCGACGCGGACGCGGGTTTGCCGGCTCCAGACGTAGGGCCACCACGGACAGTTGGGATAGGGCCGGAGAACGGAGCGTTTTTCGGTGAGGGCTTGTTGGTGGGCGGCGTGGGGTGTTTGGCCGAGTTCGCGGTGGATTTCGTGCTGGTTGGCGTGCGGCACGAGTTGGTCGAGCAGTTGGTTGGCCCCGACCAGTTCCACGATTTGGTCAGCGGCCAAGAGAGGGACAAGTCGTTTTTGCCAGTAGTCGTGGCGGCGTTCGATTTTGCCTTTGGCCTGGGGCGTCGGGGCATAGAGGAGTTGGACGCCGTAGAAGTGGAGGGCCGCCCCAAGTTGGGTGAAGGCGTCGGGGTTGTGGGTGTAGAAGAAGGAGTGGAAGTCCACATAAAGGGCCAGGGGCAGGCCGTGGGCTTGGAAGACGCGGGAAAGGAAGTCGAAATGGGCCAGGAGGGTTTCGCTGGAGTAAAGCCGTGCGCCGGTGTTGAGCCGGGTGGCGTCGTCGAGGATTTCCAGGAGGACTTGTTTGTCAGAACAGCCGGGCAACCAAGCGTGCGGGGTGGCATCGTATTGCCAGAGGGCCCCGTAATCACGGGCTTGCCAGCGTTTGACGGGTTTGGGGGTGGCTTTGTAGCGCGTGTCTGGCGCGAGTTGATGTTCGATGGCCCAGCGCCGGACGCTGGCGCGGTCGGTTTTGAAGTTGAGCCGGCGCTGGGCTTCACTGGCGGCGGCGCTGTAGGAGGACGGGGGCTTGGAGGAGAGCAGTTTGGTGATCAGGGCGGTGACTTCCGCGGTCCATTCCGGTTGGTGATCGCCGCCCGACAGACCGGGCGACCAGGTTTCGGCGTGGCCTTGAGCGCAGGCGAGCAGGTAGTCCGTGCGCAGTTGGTAGAAGCGACCGGGGCTGATCCCCAGTTCGAGCGCGACGGCTGCCGGCGAAAGGATGCCGGAGCGAGCTTGGGCAAAGAGATGGCGGATCAGTGGAGCGGTAACACGATGGGCGAGTTGGAGTTTTTCATGGCGCGCAAGCTAGCAGGAAGGTGGATTTAACGCTTTGAAACTGCTACCGGCCAAGGGCTAGCCGGGCCGCCGTGTGGGCAGCCCGACTGGCCGTTTAGCAGGCTCCAAACGGCGCTCAGGTTGCGTCCCCGCAGAGCCCTATCCTCCGCTGAAGCGAGGACACTTTGCACCCCAGCAACTCAACCCCTCAAGTAAAACCGCTGCGTCTCCCCCATCATTCTAACTTTGATCGCACAGTCCTCTCTAGTTTTGCTCGCACCACGACACCTTTATCGCCCCGCGGTGCCCTCGCCAGCTTTTAGCGAACCCGGCCAGAACGGTGGCGGGCTTTCAGCCTGTCTTCGGATTCTTCAATTCTCCGGCGCGATACCGCGCGGGCCATCCATTTTCGGCACGGGCACAAAAAAGAGTCTGGCCAACCCACTAGCCAGACTCTCAAAACCCAAACCCAATAACATGAAACTCCTAACGTAATAATGGACCGCTCCACCGCCCATCTGTTCAAACAAACTCGTGCGCCCGTTCTTGGCTAAACACGACGCAAGAATTCGCTTGCCGCCGTTCAACTTCAAAGGGAAGGTGTCGCACTGGTGAACCCTGCAAACTCGTTGCCCGAATCGGATTTCCATCGGTTGAATCCGGAAAAACTCCTGTTGAGTAAATGGACCGCCGTGCAGCCTCGCGACCGGGAAAAACATTTTCTGGTCACCCTGGTGATCAACCCGGAAGCACCGGCCCACCGGATTGAAAAAGTGGTAATGGAGGCGGTGTTGACCCGCCGCCGCTTCACCCTGGGCTGGACCGAACTGGCCGATAAAAAACAGTGGCTGCAAGGCTGGCTTTGAACTCTCCTCGGCCAGCCCGAGTCTGGCCTCCGCCAGGGTCGCGGCAAGACGGGAAAAGCAGCCTAACGAATGTTGCCTCTTCAGACACGCACCGAGAGATCAACGCCAACAATACTATACTAATATCATACCCCCGCGAGCGTCCCAAACCCGACGGCAGCCAACGAAATCAAGGTTTGTCGCCCGCCCACAAAACTCAAAATTACCCCACATGGCGCTGGAAACTACCCGCACCTTCAACTCGAATCCTAACAACTCTGCGAACTTTTTCACCTTCGTCGCCTCCCCCCGAATGCTTGATCTCCGACAAAATAAGCCGCTATTCCGGACCAACCTGGCACGCTTCGGTCTCGCCTTGGTGGCGATGTCTGTTTCCCCACTTGCTAGAAGGATGCAATGGAAATCGATATGATTTATGATGCGCTCACCGGTTGGGGCAAGTTTCGGTCGCCCGCCGATCTCACCGATGCGGACCTCTCCACGTTCCTGCCGACCGACGAAGAATGGATCGTCAGCTGCACCGGCAGGAAGGAACGGCGTATCTCCCACGTCGCCGGTTAGGAAATGGCCTTGGTCGCGGCCGCGCGGGCCCGGGCGTGCGCCGGCATGAAAGCCGACGAACTCGACTTTATCATCTACGGCAGTTGCAGTTTTGACGAGCACGTGCCGAACTCGGCTTCTGGCCTGCAGGCCAGACTGGGGGCGCACAAGGCGGCGACGGTGGACGTTAATACCGCCTGCACCGGCTTTCATTATGGCATATCCGGCACGACCGCCAGCACCAACACGACCAGCCGAGCCTGGACGCAGAAGACTACGCCGTTGCATAGCGCCCCGCCCGCGGATGTCCCATTGGATCACCACCAGTCCCTTAGCAGACAGCCTCGCTCGCCCATTTGCCCCGCCATCCCCCAGAAGTTGTGCACGACGAAGTCGCTGGACGGCCCGGAAAAATTTTCAGCGGTACGGATGTTGCGCATTTTACGGCGCTAGTGTGAGATGCCGCTCTGCCCCGAGGCGGCCTTAATATCGGGCTGTTGTTGGGTTTGACACGCCGCCGTCCATCGCAAGTTGGACGGCGGTCTTTCTTTTTGCCGGGAGTGTTCACCCATGCCGCCGACCAAAGTCGCCGCTATCGCCTAGCGTCGGCCGCACTCCGATGCTGGTGGTGACCGGGATAATCTCCCACTCTTTGAGTTCGCGGCTCAGGACAAGCTGAACATTTTGTAGTTTCAGGTTCGTCGCCTCTTGAAGTGCCGCCGAGCGCGAGACAAACGTCGTCGCATGTTCAATATCCAAAGTCCAGAAGTCGCCCGCACTCAAATAAAGCCGTGTCGGGATTTTCTGAATCACAACCTTGGTGAGAACTTGCCTCAAAAATTGACTGTCGGACATACTCCCACGGATGGTGGCAGAATCGGTTGGCTGAGTTGCATCCATTGCGTTTACTCTCAATCCGCAGCAGGTTCTCTGCAACCCAATTGAACACGGGTTGAGGGCTAGGGGCTTCACCGGTGTGGAGACAGGGAACGAACCTGTGCTTGAGGTGCAAACGCACGATGCCAGCCGCCTTTCCTGTTCAAGGTTGCAACTTGCCTTCGCCGACTTGGTGGGCACCACCGCGAGTTGTCCGTCAAGCAGACTGCAGATTAAGCAGTTTGGCACGACCTCGATTTACCTTCTCAAGCATATCCACCGCCTTGGCGATCTCGCCAAATGGCATTGGCGCTTGGATATGCCCACCAGTGTTTTCCTCTGGGACGGATGCGGGTTTGTCCCGGTCTTGAGGAATGGTCGTTTTGTGGGAAGAGTCACGGCAGACTCGGGTGACTGTTCGTTTCACGATGGCCTTTCGCTCGGGTCTAGCTCTGGTGGTGATACAAGCACTGCCAGAGCCCTTTTTTTGTGAATGGCGGGGGAAGGTGGCTCACTACTGATGCGCTCCTTCGCCGCCCGGCTCTTGCCCGCTGGACAAACTCATTTTATCGAAGCTGCCACGAGCCCAAGTGACTCCGCTCGTGTCACCAAAGCCGCCGGATTCAGTTTTTTCATTGCGCATCTTCCAAATGCGTGCGCAATTTCCACCTGCGCGAGACTTGGAAGTAGGCAGAATTAAAAGTGACCAAGTTATCCGTGCCGTCTCACCAACATGCCTCCAGAAAACGTCCTTGCCCGCGCCGCGCGAACCCGGAAGATCATCGCCGGGTTGCAAGCCGCCTATCCCGATGCGCATTGCGAGCTCGACTTTGACACCCCGCTCCAACTGCTCATCGCCACGATCCTCTCCGCCCAATGCACCGACAATCGCGTCAACCTCGTCACAGCTGAACTGTTCCAACGCTATCGCAGCGCGCAGGATTTTGCGGCCGCCGATCTCACAGAACTCGAACAGGCCGTCAAAACCACCGGCTTCTTTCGCAACAAGGCGAAGAACATCCAGGCGTGTTGCGGCGCGCTGGTGGAAAAGCACAGTGGCGAAGTCCCGTATACGATGGACGAACTCATCGCGCTCGCTGGGGTGGGCCGCAAGACGGCCAATGTCGTTCTCGGCAATGCTTTTAACATCAACGTCGGCATCGTCGTGGACACCCATGTAACGCGATTGGCAAATCGGCTTGGCCTCACACAACAGTCGGACGCCGTAAAGATCGAGCAGGAATTGATGCCGCTGGTGCCCCGAGAGCAATGGACACTTTTCAGTCACTGGCTCATCTGGCATGGCCGGCGTCGTTGCGGAGCGCGGAAACCGGATTGCGCGGGTTGCGAAATCGCGAAGCTATGTCCGCGCGTTGGTTTATCGTAGCCGCCGACGTTTGGAGGCTCTAACTCATCGGAGGGAAAATACACCGCGCCAAGTCCTTTCCCATTTTCGCCCTTTCGCCTTTTCCCCCCTGCCACGATACTCGGCTGGTGAGTCTTTCAAAACTCGACCAATGGTTGCTCCTGCAATCCGGCCCCTGCCTGCCCGCCTTCAACATGGCTTTCGACGAAGCGTTACTCGAAGCCCTGCCGCGGCTTGGGCAACCGGTGTTGCGTTTCTACGGTTGGACGGAGTCGGCGGCTACGTTTGGTTACTTTCAAAAATTCGCCGAAGTCGAACGCGCCACCATGCTGCGTCCGCTGATTCGCCGTCCGACCGGCGGCGGAGTCGTGCCGCATGATGCCGATTGGACCTACTGCCTCGCGTTTCCCGCCGGGCACGAATGGCATTCGCTCCGCGCGGAGGAAAGCTACCGCCGCGCTCACGCGTGGATTCAAGCCGCGTTTGCGGCCTTGAGCGTGGAAACGGAGCTGGCGGAATTTTGTGAAAAATCGGCGCCAGGCCAATGCTTTGTTGGCCACGAGAAATTCGATCTGCTCTGGCACGAGCGAAAAATCGCCGGGGCCGCTCAGCGGCGGAACCGCCTGGGCTTATTGATCCAGGGTTCGGTGCAACCGCCGCCGCTCGCGTTGCGTCGCTCCGACTGGGAACGGGCAATAATCGCCACGGGCCCGTTTCGGCCCACGGCGGCGGAGTTTGCCCCCGACGGCCCCCTGCTGGCCCAGGTGGTGGAGCTCATGGCTCAGAAATATTCACAACGCGCCTACAACGAGAGACGGTGAGAGAAGCGATTTTTCATGCGGTTCTTAATCGTAATCTTAATCTTCTCGTTCACTTCCGGCCGCCGGATGTTTCACGGAGATTAGGATTGAGACCAAGATTAAGACCGCAGAACCTGTCCGCACATTGCCGCCCCCGCGTTGACACGCTCCCCATCCTCGGCTAACTCTGTGGCCATGAAATTCGTTCATCAGCTTACGATTATTGGATTGCTGGCGTTTACCTTTTCCACCCGCGCCGCCGATTGGCCATGGTTTCGCGGACCGGACCATAACGGCATCTCGAAGGAAACCGGCTGGTCCGCCCAATGGCCGGCGAACGGCCCAAAGCAACTGTGGAAGGCGAAAGTCGGCATCGGCTTCGCCTCGTTGGCCGTCCGGGCGGGGCGCGTTTATACGACCGGTAACGCGAAAAACACCGACACCGTTTTCTGCTTCGACGCCAACACGGGCGCCGAAGTGTGGAAGTACTCCTACGAGGCCAAACTCGACCCCAAGTATTACGAAGGCGGCCCGAGCGCCACGCCCACCGTGGACGGCGACCGCGTTTTCACGCTCAGCAAGCGCGGCGTGGTTCACTGCCTCGACGCGGCCAAAGGCACGGTGATCTGGTCGAAGAACCTGATGGAAGAATTAAAGGCGAAAATGCCGACTTGGGGTTTTGCCAGTTCCGTGCTGATTGAGGGCGATCTGGCAATCGTCAATGTCGGCGCCGCTGGCGCTGCGCTCAACAAAACGACCGGCAAAGTTGTCTGGTCATCGGGCGACGACGAAGCGGGTTACGCCACCGCGGTACCTCTCGAAGCTGGTGGGCAACGCGCAGTGGCACTCGCCATCAAGCAGGATGTGGTCGCTTTGGGCGTCAAGGACGGGAAGGAACTGTGGCGGTTTCCCTGGAAGACCGAGTACGACGTCAACGCCGCCGACCCGGTTCTCGCGGGCAGCAAGGTGTTCATTTCCTCCGGCTACAATCGCGGCGCGGGCGTATTCGACGTAAGCGCCCAACCGGCGAAGAAGATTTGGGAGAACAAGA
>JANOHH010001092.1:0-9079 GCA_031406395.1 Verrucomicrobiota bacterium
GTCATCGAGGCCGGGCTGAAATGTGTTCAGGGCAAAGGCATCGTCAATTCCATCTCGATGAAGGAAGGCGAGGCGAAGTTTCGTGAACACGCGCACAAAGTTTTGAAATACGGCGCGGCCGTCGTCGTGATGGCGTTTGACGAACAAGGTCAGGCCGCGACGCTCGTGGACAAGATTCGCATTTGCGAACGCGCGTATCGCATTCTCGTGGACGAAGTCGGTTACCCGCCCGAGGACATCATATTCGATCCGAACATCCTCACCGTCGGCACGGGTATCGAGGAGCACAACAATTATGCCGTGGACTTCATCGAGGCCACGCGTTGGATCAAAAGCAATTTGCCGCACGCGAAAGTCAGCGGCGGCGTGTCGAACGTGTCGTTTGGTTTTCGCGGCAACAATCCCGTGCGTGAGGCAATGCACAGTGCGTTTCTTTATCACGCCATCAAAGCCGGTATGGACATGGGCATCGTCAACGCCGGCATGTTGGAGGTGTATGAAGAGATCAAGCCGGAGCTGAAGGAACTCGTCGAAGATGTGTTGCTCAACCGTCGTCCCGACGCGACCGAACGGCTCGTGACGTACGGCGAAAAACTCAAAGCCGCCAGCGCCGGCACGACCGCGACCGACAAGAAGGCCGAGGAGGAATGGCGCAAAGGCACGGTCGAAGAACGGTTGTCGCACGCGTTGGTGAAGGGCATTGATACCCACATTGACGCGGACACGGAGGAAGCCCGGCTGAAATACGGCAAGCCGTTGACGGTTATCGAAGGGCCGTTGATGGCCGGCATGAGCGTTGTCGGGGATTTGTTTGGCGCAGGGAAAATGTTTTTGCCGCAAGTGGTGAAGTCCGCGCGCGTGATGAAAAAATCCGTCGCCTGGCTCACGCCGTTCATGGAAGCCGAGAAAGCCGCGATGCTGGCGCGGGGGGAAGTCGTGAAGGCGCAAGGCAAGATCGTGCTCGCCACGGTAAAGGGCGACGTGCATGACATCGGCAAGAACATCGTGGGCGTCGTGCTCGCCTGTAACAATTACGAGGTGATTGACCTCGGCGTCATGGTGTCCTGCGAAAAGATTCTCGAGCGGGCGAAGCAGGAGAACGCCGACATCATCGGCCTGAGCGGGCTGATCACGCCGTCGCTGGACGAAATGGTCCACGTTGCCCGTGAAATGGAGCGCAATGGCTTCAAGATTCCCTTGCTCATCGGCGGCGCTACGACGAGCCGGGCGCATACGGCGGTGAAAGTGGCGCAGCATTACAGTGAGCCAGTCGTCCACGTCCTCGACGCCAGCCGCGCCGTGCCGGTAACCAGCAGCCTGTTAAGCAAGGATGGCAAGGCGCCGTTCGTGAAACAATTGCGCGAAGACTATGAGAAGGCCCGCGCCACCCACGCTGGCTCACAAGTGAAGCTGCTCTCCCTCGCAGCCGCCCGCGCCAACGCGCCGAAGTTGAAGTATGATGATTTGCCGAAGCCCGAATTTGTTGGCGTGAGCGTTGTTTCGTCCAACTTGATCGGAGGAGACGACGCGAGGAGTCACTCTTCCGCGACAAAAGGATCTGATGGAGAGGCTGCTCCTCGTCGCCTGCGAGTTTCACTGGACGAGCTTGTCCCCTTCATTGATTGGACGCCGTTCTTCCACACCTGGGATTTGCGCGGAGTTTATCCGAAGATTCTCCAGCACGAGAAGCACGGCGAAGAAGCGGGCAAATTGTTCGCCGACGCCCAAAAGCACCTGGGCGAAATTGTGGGCCGAGAATTGATCCAGCCGCGTGGTATCTTTGGGTTCTTCCCGGCCAATCGGGTCGGCGATGACGTGGAACTGTTCACTGACGAATCACGCACGAAAGTCCTGACGAAGTTCCATTTTCTCCGGCAGCAAATGGCCAAAGGGGACGGCACGGCGAACTGGTGTCTCGCGGATTTCGTCGCCCCCAAAGGCGCACCGGATTTCCTGGGTGCATTCGCCGTCACCAGCGGCCACGGCCTCGACGAGCTGGTCAAGCGGTACAAGTTCGAGCACGACGACTACAACGCCATCATGGCCGAGGCGCTGGCGGATCGTTTGGCGGAAGCGTTTGCCGAATACCTGCACCAGCGCGCGCGCGAATCCTGGGGATTTGGTCGGCTGGAAAAGCTCTCGACCGAAGACTTGATCGAGGAAAAGTATCGTGGCATTCGTCCGGCGGCGGGCTATCCGGCGTGCCCGGACCATACGGAAAAAGGCACGCTTTGGGCACTGCTCGACGCGGAGAAGCGGACCGGCATTAAGCTAACGGAAAGCTTCGCTATGTGGCCCGGTAGCAGCGTGAGCGGACTCTACTTTGCGCATCCGGAATCAAAATATTTTGCGGTCGGCAAGCTGGGCAAGGATCAGATTGACGACCTCGCGCAGCGCAAGAGCATGAGTCCCACGGAAGCTGAGCGCTGGCTTGGGCCCTGGTTGAATTACAACCCGGCAAAATGAACATCGGGAGACCGGCGAGTAGAGCGGTTCAACGATGTCCTCATCGCCAACGTTCTAATCATTACAGACTCAATCCTTCTCGACACCACTCATCCAGTATTTCGCCATTTCTTCGGGCGGTGGGATATGCAAGGGCCGGACGATACGAAAGCCAACCGTAGTGCAGTCGGGAAGCCACCAGATGCTTTTAGGTAGGCTTGTGTCGCTCTTCTTCCATGCGGGACTGGACTTGAGTCGTACGGCGCTTCGCAACTGGTTGGGATCATCGTCATATGAACCACCGCGAACCACGTGAGGATACGGTCGGGTTGCTTTGTTCCAGGGATCAGAGATCACTGCCGGTTCGGGGTTGGATTTGTAGAAATCTGCGTCATATTGATCGAGCACCCACTCGGCGACATTCCCGTAAATGTCATAAAGCCCCCATGGATTAGGGAGTTTCTTGCCGAGTGTGCGATAGGAGGAGTCCGCGTTCTCGAAGAACCAAGCATATTTTGGCAACTCAGCCGGATCGTCGCCAAAGAAATAGGCTGTCGTGGTTCCAGCTCGGGCGGCGTACTCCCACTCCGCCTCGGTCGGCAGCCGGTAAAAATGTCCCGTCTTGGCCGAGAGCCACTGGCAAAACTTATTCGCAGCGTGTTGTGTCATCGCAATCGCCGGGTAACCTTTCCCGTGCATGCCCTTTTTGCCCATTCCGTAGCTCATGTCGACATACGGCTTGGAAGGTCGGGTCACGGCATCGGAAATCGCAAAAACTTCGGCGGGAGTGGAGTATTTCTCCCGCAGTTGAAGTTCCTCTTCCGCATAGACAAACAAGATATACTCCTGCCACCGCACTTCATATTTACTCATCCAGAATGGCGAAACCTTCACCCGATGCTGCGGCCCTTCATCCGCCGCGCGCTGCTGCTCGGTCGCCGGACTGCCCATGATGAACTCGCCCCCGGGTATGGTGACCATTTCGTATTCCAAGTCGGTACCGGGAATCGTGTTGGTGTAGGGTTTCATGTCCGCCTCGGTTTTTTCCGACTGGCGAGCCACGCTGTTTTTGTGAATCTGGTAAGCCGTCGAATAGTCCTGTTCCAGCCCCGGCAACGGCCCGCCATCCGAGACGATATAACGGCCGTCGGCTGCCAATTGGTACGCCTGATGGGATGTTGCATTCCTTTGCGGTAGCAACATGCCGAAGTCGTTTGTAACGGAGAAGTTTATTGAAAACAACACAACTCCATCCGGAGTGTCTACGGCATCAAGGAGAAACCGGTTGGTGTAACCCAGGAGTATCTGCGATGTCACCGGAGGCTTCATGGCATCGAAGTCCATCAGTTCCGCAGTATTTGCCGCGCCGAAGACGGCGAGCAGCCGGCTATGCTGCGGGCCGTCCACCGCGATAAGATGGGTGACCGGCTTGGACAAGGTGAATGTCTTCAAGCCACCCGCCCGAAACTCGCCGTTTGCTTCTTTCACCGGGCAGACCGTGATGGTGGACTTACCGCTTTCGTAAAACACAAACTCACGCAGCGCTTCGCCGCGGAAGTTACCGACAAGATAATCACTCCCTTTTGCAACTCCGGGGATTTCCAACACGCTGCGCTTCCTTTCGGCATCCAGGGTCCCCACAAGGAGCCGGCCAGATTGAGCTTCCTCCTTGAGGGCAACGGCGTATTCCTTACCCCCACGTTTCAGGGCGAGCCGCTTCCCGCGTGAGCCAGTGAAGGTCGTTGGTTCTTCGCTAATCTGAGTGAACCCTTTGCCGTCGTTACGTAAACGCGTGATCCGGTTTGGCGTGGGATCGCCGTTGTAGATGCTGAACACCAACAGATCTTCAAAGGCCCTCCTGGCAGGGCTTCTATTTCCAGCCGCAAAGACCAGATCGTGACCGATCGAACTGGTTGGTAGCCGGACTGGGGTGTTGGGAGTGTCCTCGCCCTCGGCACCGAGCAACGTGACGAGATTTTGGTCGGCCGAGGCAAAGACCAGTGAATCCGACTTTGCATCCACGAATTTTCCGACCGCGACTCCGGTAATATCTTTGAGACCCGCGGAACGCCCTATTACCCAGTTGAACTTGGCACTACCCAATCCATACCCGTAGCGAACACAGCCTTTGTCGCGCTCTACCAACGCGATATCGATTATCCCATCCGCATTGAAATCACCGGTCACCATGAATTGAGAGTCCGTTTCATAGACAAATGGCGCCGCGCTGCTTGATCTTGACAAGCAGCCCAAACTCATCGCCAGAGCGGATAGCGACGCGAATGTAGTATTGAGCATTATCTTGATCATAGGTCGTCAGAGCGGGTATCCGGGAGAAGGAGACACCAATGGGTTGCTTTGTCCAGCAATTCCTCTCGCAGGCTCGAACAGACTCAAGGCTGTAGTCGCCCCGGGCAGGTCGCACTTGTCTTTTGCCGATTCGGAAATACACTTTCGGCATGAAGAACGATGTGGTGCCCGTTCAGATTCGGGGAATCCTGCCGGCCAACAGCGGCTGTGCGTTGTTCGTGGGCAACGACGAGAAGGTCTTTGTCATCAACGTCGAGCCGCAGATGGGCACGGTGATCGGGATGTTTCTGCGCGACCAGCCCAAGGAACGCCCGCTGACGCACGATTTGATGCAGAGCGTCTTCAAGGGTTTCGGCATCGCGGTCGAACGCGTCGTCATCACCGACCTGAAAAACTCGACGTATTTCGCCCGCCTCATCCTCTCCCAAAACAACGAAGTCGCCCGCAAGATCGTGGAAATTGATGCCCGGCCCAGTGATTGTCTGGCGCTGGCGGCGGCGCAAAAAAAACCCATCTTCGTTCACCGGGCGTTGTTTGAACAAGTCGAAGACATGAGCGAGGTCCTCGACAAGATCAACGAAAGCGGCAACGAGCCGGAATAAGGGATGGCCTCCTCGATCGCCAAGCCGGATGCGCCGGTGGCCCTGGTTTGCGGTGAAGATGATTTCGCCGTGAAACAACGCGCCAAACAAATCTACCAGCAGTGGTGCGAGGCCTTGGGCGGCATGGATCATGAGGTGATCGAAGCCACCGTGGGCAACAGCGGTGACGCGTTGAAAATCATCGGCCGGTTGCGCGAGTCGTTGCAAACCCTTCCCTTCTTTGGCAGCGGCAAGGCGATTTGGGTGCGGGACTGCAATTTTCTCGGGGACGAACGCGCGGCGCTCAGCAGCGCCGTGACCGAGACGCTCGCGGAACTCGCGCAGGAGTTGAAGAATTTTTCCTGGGACAAGGTGCGTCTGCTCGTCAGCGCGGGCAAGGTGGACAAGCGGAAAACTTTTTACAAAGCGCTCGAGAAGATCGGTCGCATTGAGAGTTTTGATGGTTGGTCGGTGAACGACAAGGATTGGGTGGATCAGGCAGAGGCATGGGCGCGCAAAGGCATTCAGGCGCGCGCCAAGCAAATCAGTGAACGGGCGTTGGGCGAGTTGGTCACGCGGGTGGGTCCGCATCCCCGCCAGCTCGACAGCGAGGTCGAGAAGCTTTGTCTCTACGTCGGCGATCGAACGGAAATCAGCGACGCAGACGTGAAGGCGGTTTGCGTTAAGAACAAGATGTCGCGGGCGTTTGCGCTGGGCGACGCGCTGGGCAATCGCGATCTGCCCGGTCTGCTGCGTTGCCTCGACGAGGAGATGTGGGAGATGCAGTTCGACAAGGAGAAGAGCGAGATCGGGATGCTTTACGGTTTGATTTCCAAAGTGCGCGCTTTGCTAATGCTGAAGGAAATGTTGCGCGAGGGCTGGATCAAGCCGACGGAGAATTACAACCAGTTCAAGGCGCAATTGGAACGGGTGCCCGCCGCGCAACTGCCGACGGACAAGAAATACAATCCACTGGCGCTGAACCCCTACGTGCTGTTCAAAGCGCTGCCCCAGACGCGCCATTACTCGGAGGCGGAACTGGTCCGCGCGATGGATTTGCTGTTGCGGGCGAACCAGCGGCTGGTCTCCAGCGCCTTGGACGAGAAGCTGGTGTTGCAACAAGCCTTGGTGCAGATTGTCGGCACCGCCTCCGCGCGACCTACTGCGGCGCGCATCGCGGCGTGAGTTCGCGTTGAAGCATGAATACCCCGTGTGCCAATCTGACGATTCTGGTGGGCCAGCGGTTTGCCTGCGTGAAGATCACCGGCCGGGCGAATTTCAATGCCAGCGTCAGTTTCAAGAACGTACTCGGCGAACTCCAGCAGCAGGGCTATCCCTACATCGTCCTTGAGCTGTCCGAGTGTGCCTTGATGGACAGCACGTTTCTGGGCGTGCTCGCGGGCTTTGGTTTGAAAGCCAATGCTCCGGCGGGCGACTGCCCCGTGAACGCGATCGAGTTGCGTAATGCCAACGAGCGGCTGACCGAACTGTTGGACGATCTGGGGGTGCTACATTTGTTTCGGACCGCGCAAGGGACCTTGCCGGCGGGCGGGACCGAGACGCCCACCGTCCCGGCGACCTGCATCCCGTCGCACGAAGAACTCACGCGCGCTTCCTTGGAGGCACATCAAACTTTAATGGACCTCAAGCCGGAAAACGTCACGCGGTTCAAGGATGTGGTGAAGTTCCTGGCGGAGGATTTGAAGAAGTTGCGGCCAGCGCCGTGAAAAAGTTGATGCGCCGCGACAACCCAGCAGCGGTTTCCCCGCGAACGGGATTGGTTCGACGGCGTTGGTTGCTTCTGGCCCTCACCGCGTTCCTCCAGATTGCCCGCGCGGATCCGATTGACGATTTGGTGCAGCAGGAGATGAACACGCATCGAATTCCGGGCGTCGCGCTCGTAGTCGTCCGGGATGGTCGGACAATCAAGACTGCCGCCTACGGACTGGCGAACTTGGAACTGAGTGTACCCGTCCAGTGGAACACGGTCTTCGAAATCGGTTTGCTGACTTGGTTTTATCGTGGAAAATGCGAGTGGGTGGAGCTACTGGCAGTTCCTCAGTGAAAAGATCTGGCGACCCCTTGGCATGAATGCCACCGCACATCGTGATCCGGGTGTCATCATTACCAACCGCGCCGCTGGCTACGAGCAAACCAACCGCCGGCATATCAATCGGGATTAGGACTTGACCGACGTTTATTCCGCTGGCGCGATCGTTTCCACCATCGGCGATCTGACGCTTTGGAATCGGGCGTTGGATGCCGAACAGTTGCTCACGCGGGAATCGAAATCGCAGATGTGGACGCCCGCGCGTTTGAACGCCGGTCAGCCGACCGGCTACGGATTTGGTTGGTATATTCAGACCCTCGACGGACATCGCAACTTTGCTCACAACGGTGCGACCTCCGGCTTCAGCGCCAGCCTGCAGCGATTTCCAGACGACGAGTTGAATGTCATCGTTATCACGAACACGGATGAAATGATCGGGGGTCCGTTGGCCCGAAGGGTGGCGGCTTTCTATCTTGGTCGGCGCAAAGAGCAATAATTCCGAGGTTTCGTTGGCGAAGTTGGGGCCGGGGAACTGTGGGGCCGGAGGGCGGAGCCCTATCATCGCTGAATTTTATACGGTGGGTACCCAGCTTTGGAGAGCTGGAACTTTTCACAGCGGGGATCGGGCCGGGCGCGCGCTTTCAGTCCGCTCCTGCAAGCGGGGATGTCTCGTCAATCACAGTTCTGGATCCGCACCGTCGAGGACGAAATAGAACTCACTCCCTTGTCCCGGTTGGCTCCGCACGCCGACGCGCCCGCCGTGGGCGACCACGACTTCGCGGGCGATCGTCAAGCCGAGACCCGCGCCCCGCTTTACCTGGCCTGGCACCCGGAAGAAACGATCAAAGATGCGGACTTGAAATTCGGCGGGGATGCCGGGGCCTTGATCGCGCACACTGAATTGTACGCTGCGATCGGCCGTCGCGGTGGCGGTGACGTGAATCTGTCCGCCGCGCGGCGAATGTTTGATGGCGTTCGAGATGAAGTTGTGAAAGACGTGCCCGATCTTTTGGCGGTCCACCAGCACGGGGGGCAGTCCGGGTTCGACCGTGATGGTGAGGGTAACGCCCACTTCGGTTGCACTGCGGCGCGCTTCGTCCACAATGAATTGCACGAGGTCGGCGGGGCGAACGGGCTCCTTGATGAGGCTGGCCGCGCCCGCTTCGAGGCGCGCAATATCAAGCAATTCATCCAGGATGCGGATCAGCCGCTCGGAATCCGTGTGTGCGGTTTCGACGAGGGCATCTTGCTTTTTGGTGAGCGGGCCGAGACTTTTTTCCAGCAACAGATGCAGCACCATGCGGACGCTGGTGAGTGGGGTTTTTAGTTCGTGACTGACCGTGGCCACCAAGTTGGTCTTGGCGTCGTCGAGCAACCGAAAGCGCGTGACGTCGTGCAACACTACGGCCACACCGACGGGCCGGGTGTCCGTCTCGCGCATGAGATGAATGCGAGGGAGAAATGATTTTTCTTCACCATTGACGCGCAAAGTGAGGACTTCATCAAAGCTGTCCGGCAGGAAATCCTCATTGGTGCGGAGCACTTCGGCGGTGACTTCGGCGAGGCGGGGAGGCAACGCCCCAGCGAGGGAGAGCTGGGCGCTCAATGTCTGCGCGGCGCGGTTGCTCAACTCGATCTCCCCCTCGGTGTCCATGATGAAGACCGGGTCGGAAAAGGAGGCGAGCGCGGCTTC
>JANOHH010001101.1:0-1318 GCA_031406395.1 Verrucomicrobiota bacterium
CGGCGTCCGAGACCATTTGAACTACTTTGAAGGGGATTATTGATCATATAATTAATAGCAGGCTATGAAAAAATCTTGTTGATTTTTGCGGACTTTGCTGATACGCTTTCCGTAACGCATGGCTGAAGAAAACGAGGACACCGGCGGCAAGCAAGCACATCGAGCGCCAGACCCACGGAATCCGACGATAGTCTTCCGGTGTGCCGGGAGACCGTTCCGCTGTCATCGCTTCAAGAAATTGTGCAGCCAGTTCGGGAGGATTGTTGATGAGACGTTCGCGTTCCGGCGCCGATTTCACGTCGCTTAGAATTTATTCGGTGCCGGCGGCTTCACCTCGGCGGTTCCAGTTCCGGCGACCTGATAAACGCCAAACCACCTTGAACTGTTGGCCCCCGAACCGACCACCTCGAAGGCTGCGGGCTGGCCCGCTTCCAGCAACGCGCCCGTCACTTGAATGAGCAAAATGCCGTTGCTGTCTTCGGCATTATTTTCCATGACAGTGTAACTCATTTGCACCTTGCCGTCAGCGCTTTGCCAGGTCTGATCATGCAACGACACGTCGAAGACCAACTTCGTTTTGCCGTTCAGCCGAAGTTGAAAGAATCCAGCCGGTGCCGACAACAACCCCATCGCGGCAGGTAGACGAAAAGGATGGACTGCCTCGGGCTTGAGACCGGCGGGCACGGTCGCCGTCTGCCAGACAATCTTTGATTCCCCATCCGTCTGGCGACAGTGCATCAACGGCAATCGGCCCATCCAGCTCGGATAATCCAGCCGCTCCGAGGCGGAAACAAAGTTTCCCAGGCCACCCACGCCGTCAGCCACGAATTGCTTCCGCGCCACGGCGGCTTTCTCGGGCGAGGCGCTGCCGAACACCGCCGGACTCATCTTCAGGTAGGCAATCAAGTCCGCGATCGCTTGCGGGGTCATGGTTTGTTCCAGACCTTCCGGCATGAGTGAAAGGGAGGAGGCTTTTATCTCCGCGATGTCACTGCGCAGGATCCGTTCCTGCAGCCCGCCACTCTGGACCAACGTCAGCGTAGTGGCCGTCTCGGCGTTGACGATTCCGGTCAGTGAGCGACCATCCTTCGTCTCAACGTTGTAACTGGCAAAGCGCGGTTCGACCGCCGCGTTGGGGTCAAGAATCGCCACGAGAAAATCGCCGGGCGCTTTATCCGCCAGCGCGGCCAGGTTCGGGCCGACATTGTATCCCTGGTGGCGCAGGGCATGACAACTCGCACAATTCTTTGCGAAATCGGCGGCACCCTTTGCCGAATCGCCCGCCAAGGTGGCGGCGCTCTGGTAATGGGCTAACACC